>DAOSMQ010000163.1:0-5890 GCA_035372725.1 Promineifilum sp. (SeqCode) | reverse complement strand
CCGGCTCCCTATCGGCGCGCCCTCCCAGCCCACAACGAGAACTGTTCAGCGACACTAACGAGTATAACACACGGCCACACGGCCTTATAGTGACGAATGTCACCATTTGCAGGTGATTCACCGCGTGGCGCAGCCCCCACCCCCTCCCGAAGGGCGGAGGCGGGAGGAACCCCTTACGGCGGGAAGTTCACCGCGCCCGGCGTGCCCCCGTCCTGCGCGCTGGCCGCCCAACTCGTGGCCACGTTATTGTTACTGGCCGGCGACAGCAGCGACAGCGACGGCCCGTTGCCGTCGGGCGTCTTCGGCCAGGGTGGCACGGCCAGGTCATCGTCGTCGTAGGCCACCTGGTCGATGACGTTGCCGGAGGCGTCCTTGAGCGTCAGCGTCTCGCCGCCGTTGCTCAGGTCGCCGCTCGTCCACTGGAAGACCTGCACGCCGGGCAGGGCCGCGTAGGTCGCCGCCGTCTTGGCCACGACGATGATCTCCCCGGCGGCGATTGACTGCCCCGCGCCGAAGGTGTGGCTGATGCCGTCGGCCAGCCCGAAGCCCTCCAGATCGACCGCCTCGGCCCCGGTGTTGACGATCTCGATGAACTCGTAGACCTCGTCCGCGCCCTGGGCGTCGGCCGGGTTGTAGTGGATCTCGTTGATGACCAGTTGCGGCGGGGGCACAGGCTCAAAGACGGCCGTCCGCGTAGTCGCCGCGCTCAGCGTCAGGCTGATGGCCGCGTTCGTCTCGCCCGTTTCCTGCCAGGCGACGAAGCGATAGCCGAAGGCGGGCACGGCCGCCAGCGTCAGCGGAATGTTGCGATAGTAAGCGCCAGTGAATGGGAACGCCAGCGGCTCGACCCCGGCCACGGCCACCGTGCCGCCGCCGCTGATGGCCACGGTCAGGTTGGCCAGGCCCGGCGAACCGAGATAGGTGTTGAGGTGGTTGCGCATGTTGTCCGGCCGCTGGTTGGCGAAGTTGCGCATCGTCGTCACTTCCGCCTCCCAGGCGGTCATCGTCCGCGGCTTCTTCCAGCGGGCGATGTGGGCGGGCATCTCTCCGGCAATCTCGTCGCGCATGGCGTTGATGAGGCCGGTGACGCGCGCCGGGGCGTAGGTGATGTTGAGATGGCTGGCCGCCCGCTGGGCAAAGGCGTTGCGGAAGTTCACATTGGCCAGCATCCGCTTCAGGGGCTGGATGGAAACGTCGTTGCCTTGCAGCGCCACCCGCAGCGAATCCTGCTTGATCTGGCCCTTTTGGAAGCTGTTGTCCAGATCGGCCAAGACCCAGCGCCAGACGCTGCCGGGGGCGGTGGCCCGCCAGAAGCGGAACTCGCCGCCGCGCAGGTTGCCGCTGTAGGTATGGGCGATGAAGAAGTCCATGAACTCGTCCACGTCCATCTGGGCGACGACGGCGTTATAGTTGGCCGGCACCGTCAGGTCTTTGTTCAGGGTGGCCAGGAAGGCGTTCCAGGCGGCCGGGCTGCCGGCATCCTGCTCGGTCTTGTTGCCTTCGACCCGCAACATGTCGAATTCGTCGTCGGCGTCCAGGCCATAGTTCTGCTCGATGAGCGCCTCGTCGGCCTTGTCGCGCAGATTGTGGATGCCCCAGTAGACGCCGTTGATGAAGACGGCCGTCGGCCGGTACTGCTGCTGGTCGAGGGCCATCGTCTGCTCATGCAGCCGGTGAACCATCGGCTCGCGGAACATGCTCAGGTAGGCGTTGTGGTTGCCGCCGCCGCGCAGCACCAGGCGCTCATATTCGTCCAGCGGGTTGCCGGGGAAGACGGCATAGTCGATGTCGTTGTCGCCATAGCGCCGGCGGGCCTTGATCTCCAGCGACTTCTGGGGCATGGCCCGCGTGCAATCGCCCTGAATCTCGAAGCCGACGTCCTGCTGGAAGGCGAAGGCGCCGCCCGGCTCCCACAGTTCCAGGCTCACCGGCCGCTCCCAGGCCCGGTTCCAGTTGGCCACTGGCCCACAACGCCCCTTGGCCCCGTTTTTGCCGACGACGTAGATGCCGATCTGGGGGTCGAACAGGTTCGCCGGGTCGGTGGCCAGCGAGACAACGGCCAGGTCACTATCCACGCCGATCAGGTACGACGCCGTCGCCGGGCGGCTGCTGAGCGCGCCGGCGGCGAAGGCGCGGGCGCGGATGACCGCCGGCGTGTTGACGGTGATGGGGCCGGTGTAGAGGGGCGAGGCCGCCGTCGGCTTGCGGCCGTCGGTGGTATAGCGGATCTGCGCCCCCGGTTCGGCCGTCAGGGTCACGCTCTGGCCGGCGGCATAGACGCCGCCGGGGGGGCTGAAGGCCGGCCGCGCCAGCCGCGCGGCGGTGGCCAGGCCGCCGCTGTTGGCCGCGCCGGGCGTGGGCGTGTCGAAGCTGGCCCACGCGCCCGCGCCGTCGCCGGCCCGGCCATAGGACACATCGACCAGCGTCTCGCCGTCGAGCTGCGAGCCATAGGTCACCGCGTCCACCAGCGTGCCGTCGGGCATGAACAGGGCCACCGTGTCGCCGCGCATGTCCAGCGAGAGGCTGGTATGCACGCCGGTGGCCATTTCGTCGTACCACAACAGCAGGCGACCGCCCGCCGGGATGCTCGCGCTCGCCGGCAGCGTGTAGCCGGCGGGGTTGGTGGCGTCGTCGGACAAATGGTAGCCAGCCAGGCTGACGGCCGACGATCCCGCGTTGTACAACTCCACCCAGGGCGCGAAGTTGGTGAACTGCGGATCGAGATTGACCGAGGCGTTGCCGGCCAGAATCTCGTTGATGACGATCGGCGGCGCGGCGGCCCGCAGGCGCGGCGCAGCCACCAGCCCCAGGAGCAGCGCCCCCAGGAGAAACATGAGCGACAGACGATGACGATTCATAACCGATTCTCCGACAGACAGGACAGGCGCACAGGCGCTAGGGCGCGGGCGCAAAGACGGCCGTGCGCGTGGCCGCCGCGCCGCTGAGCACGACGGCAACCGCCGCGTTCGTTTCGCCCGTTTCGGCCCACTGGACAAAGACATAGCCGGCCGCGGGCACGGCCTCCAGTCGCACCGGCAGCGTGCGGAAGTGCGGCCCGCTATAGTTGCCCGGCACATCGACCCCGGCCACGAGGACGCGACCCTGCGCGGCATTGTGGTTGACGGTCAGCGCGGCCGTTCCCGGCGCGCCGAGGAAGGTATTCAGGAAGCCGGTCAGATAGCCGGGGCGCTGATCGGCGAAGACGCGCAGCCGGCCGACCTCCGATTGCCAGAAGGCCACCGACCTGGGTTTGCCCCAGCGGGCCACCTGGGCCGGCATCTGCGGGGCGATGGCCGCGGCCATGTCGTCGATGATGCCGCGGACGCGGGCCGGCGCATAGGTCGTGTTCAGATGGGCCATGAAGCGCTGGCCGAACTCGGCCTTGAACTCCGGGCTAAGCAGCAGCCGGCGCAAGACCAGGGCGTTGTAGGCCCGCTTGCCCGTCTTGGCCGCGGCGAACTTGAACGTGTTGTTGTTATAGCCTTTGGTGGTGCGGCCGAAGGCCGCGTCCATGTCATAGAGCATCCAGCGCCAACGGCCGCCGGCGTGGGCGCTCCAGAAACGGATGTTGTTGTGCGGCCAGTCGATGTTGTCGGCGTAGATCTCCGCGATCTGATAGTTGATGTACTCGTCGATGTCGATGCGGCTCTGCACGGTGGCATAGACCGACGGCGTGGCCGGGTTGTTGTCGCGTAGATAGGCGTAGAGCGCGTCCCAGCCGGCCCGCGAGCCGACCATGACGTGGGCGTTCTTCTCCAGCAGGTCGAATTCGCCCAGGCCGAGGCCATAGGTGCTGGTGACGTAGTACTCGTCCATCCGCTCGCGCACGCCGTAGATGCCCCAGAAGGCCCCGTTGATGAAGACGACGCCGGGGCGATAGGCCTGCCGGTCAATGTCCATCCGGCCGGCGACGAGCTGCTGGCCCAGGGCGTCGCGCAGCAGGGTGTTGGCCACGTCCTGGCCGCCGGGGCGCAGGATGATGCGGCCATAGGCAGCGGCCGGCTTGTCGGCAAACAGGGCCACGCTGAAATCGTCGTCGCCATAGCCGGGCCGGGCGAAGAGTTGCAACTGTTTCTGGGGGTCTTTGCGCGTGCAACTGCCGGCAATGGCCACGCCGCCGTCCTGTCGCAGAAGGAGCGCCCCGCCGGCGTCGTAGATTTCCACGCTGACCGGCCGCTCCCAGGGGCGGTTCCAGTTGGCCACCTTCGGGCCACAGTCGGGATTGGCGATGCCCGCCCGGCCATCGACGTAGATGCCGATGAAGTCATCGAAGAAGTAGGCCGGGTCGGTGGCCAGGGAGACAACGGCGACGTTGGGCGACACGCCGACGAGGTAAGTGGCCGTGGCCGTCTCGCTGGGCAGGCCGCCGGCCGGGAAGGCGCGGGCGCGGATGGCCGTCGGGGCGTTGACGGCGATGGGGCCGCTGTAGAGGGGCGAGGCGGCCGTGGGGCGGCGGCCGTCGGTCGTGTAGCGGATCGTCGCGCCGGGGGCGGCCGCCAGCGTCACCGCCTGCGCCCCGGCATAGAAGCCGCCCGGCGGGCTGAGCGTGGGCGGGCCAGCCGGCGTCGGGTCGGCCCAGCCGCCGCTGTTGGCCGCGCCGGGCGTGGGCGGGTCGAAGGTCAGCCAGTCGCCGCCGGGGGCGCGCCCATAGGACACGTCGGGCCGCTGCGGCCCAAAGGTGAGGCTATCGATCAGCGTGCCGTCGGGCGCGAATAGCCCCAGCTCGCCGCTCATGTCGAGCACGAAGGGCGCGTGCCGGCCCGTGGCCTGGCCGTCGAGCCACAGCAAGAGCGCGCCCCCCGCGGGAATGCTGACGCCGGCCGGCAGCGTCCAGCGGTTGGGCACGGCCAGGTCGTTGCTCAGGCGGTAGCCGGTCAGGTTGACGGCCGTCGCGCCGTCGTTACGCAACTCCACCCAGGGCACGAAGTTCTTGTAGTCCGGGTCGAGGTTGGTGGACGCATTGCCGGCCAGCACCTCGGCAATGACCACCGGCGGCGCGTCGGCCCGCAGGCGCGCCGCCAGCGCCAGCCCGGCCAGCAACGCCGCCAGGACCGCTATGAACACGATGCGCCGTTGTCTCATGGCCGCCTCCATGGGGCCGGGCGGGCGTCCGGGGGACGGCCGGCCGGCTGGTTATAATCCATTCGCGGCTCCCGGCGTGCCGCCCGTCTCGTTGCTGGCGGTCCAGTTGGCGGCCAGGCTGTTGTCGTCGCCGGGGTTGCGCAAGGCCAGCGATGGCCCCGCGCCGTCGGGCGCGGCCGGCCAGTCGCCCGCGTCGCCGTAGGTCACCTCATCGACCGTCCGGCCATAGCCGTCGGTCAGCGTCAGCGTCTCGCCGTCGTCGGCCAGGTCGCTGCCCGCGTCCCACTGGAAGACCTGGTAGCTGCCGGCGTAGGTGGCCGCGCTGGCGGCGATGACGATGTGCTCGCCCGCGGCGATGCTCGCGCCGGCGGCGAAGGTGTAGTCCACGCCCGTCAGCGCATAGCCTTCCAGCGCCACCGGCTCGCCACTCGTGTTGACCAGTTCGATGAACTCATAGTCGGCGTCCGGCCCCTGGGCCGCGTCGTCGGGATTGTAGTGGATCTCGTTGATGACGATGGCGGCCACAGGCGGCAGCGGCGGGAAATTCTCCGCGCAGGGCGTGCCGCCGGTCTCGCGGCTGGCGGCCCAGCTGGTGGGCAGACTGTTGTCGTAGGTCAGGTCGAGCAGGGCCAGCGACGGCCCGCCGCCCTTTGGCTCCGTTGGCCAGGGCGCGGCCGTGCCGTAGGCGAAGGCCAGCACCGGCACACCGAAGCGGTTGCGGAAGGTGATCGTCTCGCCGCCGCTGTTCAGCCCGCCCGACGTCCAGTCATAGACGGCGCAGCCGGCGGCGGCATAGGTCGCGCCGTCG
>DAOSMQ010000162.1:3575-5907 GCA_035372725.1 Promineifilum sp. (SeqCode) | reverse complement strand
CCCATGACGGCGGCGTCTTGCGACGAGGCGAAGGCGCGCCGGCCGTTGATCAGCCCAAAACCGGTGATGACGCCGTCACCCAGGCGTGAGCCTTTGCCACCGGGATAGGTCTCGTGGCGGGGCAGGACGAGGGTGTCGATTTCGGTGAACGTGCCGGGGTCAAAGAGCAGGTCGATGCGCTCACGCGCCGTCAGACGACCCTTACCATGCTGCGCGGCAGCGTCTTTCTCGGTGCCGGCGGCCGTCGCCCGCCGGGCGTGCAAATCCTGGACGTAAACATCCATCTCTTGTGCCATTCCATTCTCCCGATCCATCGCTGCCGGGTGGCCGTGGCAACGTGGTTTTGTTTTGGCTCCCCCAATTGGCGGATGTGGGCCAGCAAGCGATAAGCCCCATTGCGCCCATGGCGACTATTGTGCCATGCCATCGCGGTAACATTTAGTGTCATCCGTCACCTGTTTTGGCGCGAAGTGTCATGTCCGCAGGCGCTGGCGGCTACACTGGCACTAGGGCTTTGCCAAAGTCACCCCAGGCGCACCGACATGACAGGTGGGCGGCCGGTCGTCCTCTGGTGGAAGTACCATTCGTGGCCGCCCCCCTGTCAGGTCAATGGTCGCTAGACGACTTTGGAAAGGCCCTGACCCTGGCACTAGACCAGACGTTCGATTCTGTGGTATACTTCTCAGTGGCGACGACCTGTTCGCTACGTATGGGAGCCTTTAACAACCGGAGGCCAGACATGTATGTGGTGACTAATTATCCTGACGGTGTCTTCAACTGGATCGACCTATCGACGACTGACATTGCCGGAGCCAGAGCCTTCTACAGTGGCCTGTTCGGTTGGCAGGCCAACAACGTACCCGTTGGCGACAGCGGCGTCGACTATACCTTCTTCGAGCTTGATGGCCATGCGGTCGCCGGTGGCGGGCAGATGATGCCGGAGCAACAGGCCGCCGGCCAACCCGCGGCCTGGACATCCTACGTCAAGTATGACGACATTGACGCGGCCGTGGCCCGTGCCGGAGCGGCCGGCGGCACGGTGCTCATGCCGCCGATGGAGATTCCCAACAGCGGCCGTCTGGCTGTGCTGACCGACCCCAGCGGCGCGGTCTTCGGCATCTGGAGCCCAAAACCCTTCCCCGGCGCGGCGCTGGTCAATATGCCCGGTACCCTGGCCTGGAACGAGCTGCAAACCCGCGACCTGCCGGCGGCGCGCGCCTTCTATGGGCAGGTCTTTGGCTGGACAGCCAGCGAGATGTCCGACAGCTACACGACCTTCGCCGCGGACGGCCGCATGCAATGCGGCTCTATGCCCATCGGCGGCGAGATGTGGGACGGGGTGCCGTCCAACTGGGCCGTATACTTCATGGTCGAAGACGTGGACGCCACCGCGGCCCGCGTGGCCGAATTGGGCGGCACGGTGCTCGTCGGCCCCCAGGCGGCGGGCGAGATGGGGCGCTTGATCGTCGTTCGCGATCCTCAGGGCGCGATCTTCACCGCCATGCAATTCAACGGGCCGATGGACCCGCCGCCGGGGTTCAATTAGGAATTGCGAATGACGAATTAGGAATGAAGAGCGCGCATCCGGTGATGCGCGTTCTTCGTAGACAGGGGGGTTGGGGCTAGAATGTGGGCATGACGACGCTCATTCTGGCTCTCGACTTCGGCGGCACCAAGCTCACCGCGGCGCTCTTCGGTACAGAAGAAGAGACTCACGCCAAGACGCCAAGACGCCAAGCTCAGAGTTCTGAGCTTGGCGTCTTCGCGTCTTGGCGTGAGACTTCTTCCTGCTCTCTCCTTGACCTACGGCGAGTGATCACCCCCGGCGACGCCGACGCGGACTATGAACAGGCAGCCATGCTGGCCCTGGCCCGCGACTTGCTGGCCGGGCGGCAGCCGGCGGCCGTTGGCGTCAGCTTCGGCGGCCCGGTCGATTTCGCCGCTGGCGTCGTCCGCCTGTCCCACCACGTCCGCGGCTGGGAGGCGCTGCCGCTGCGCGACCGGCTGGCGGCCGAGTTCGGCTGCCCCGTGGCTGTGGACAACGACGCCAACGTCGCCGCGCTGGGCGAGCATCGCTATGGCGCGGGCCGCGGCCTGAGCGATTTGATGTATGTCACCGTCAGCACAGGCGTTGGCGGCGGCTGGATTCTGGGTGGGCGGCCGTGGCGCGGGCACGAGGGCATGGCCGGCGAGATCGGCCACATCGTAGCCGATCCGGCCGGGCCGCCGTGTCTGTGTGGCAAACGGGGGTGTGTGGAGCGGTTGGCGTCTGGCCCCTACATGTCCGCCGACTATGTAGCGCAGGCTGTCAGCCTGCCGGGGAGCGGGGGAG
>DAOSMQ010000162.1:0-3475 GCA_035372725.1 Promineifilum sp. (SeqCode) | reverse complement strand
GGCGGGCGGCGGCGGGAGACGCGCTGGCGAGGGAGATACTCCGGCGCGGCGCGTGGGCGCTGGGCGTGGGCATTGGCCATGCCGCCAACCTGATCAACCCGCAGCGCTTCATCCTCGGCGGCGGGGTGACGAAGTCAGGCGAGGCGTGGTGGGCCGAGGTGCGGCGCTCGGCCGTGGCCACGGCTCTGCCGGAAGTGCAGTTTGACATCGTCCCCGCCGCCCTGGGCGACGACGCGCCGCTGTGGGGCGCGCTGGCTCTGACGGAGCTTTCTTCCGCAGATGGAACGCATTAAGACTAGCTCACGCAAAGCCGCCAGGAAAGCAAAGGCGCAAAGGAAGCAGGCACTACAACGCAATGCTGGGCACTCTTCTTTTTCTTCTTTGCACCTTCGCTCCTTGGCGCCTTCGCGTGAGCCTCTTAATCCGCCTACTCTTCCCGGCGGCTGCGCAACCAGGCAATGATGCCGGCCACGGCCCCGGCCGCCGCGGCGATCACCAGCAGGGCTACGGCGGTGACGCCGGAGTTGTTGTCTTCCGGCGCGGGCGCGGGCGTCGGGGCAACCTCGGCCGTGGCTGCGGGCGCTTCTGGCGTGTCCAGCGGAGCCACGGTGACGACCTCGGCCGTCGCGGTCGGCGCGGCGGTTGGCGCCGCCGTCGGTTCGCTGGTGGGCGCGGCCGTCGGCTCTGCGGTTGGCTCCGCCGTGGGCTGGATCGCCTCGGTCGTTTCGGCCGGCTCCGTGCCCTCTGGCTGGACGAAGACGGCCGTCGTCCGGCCGGGCACGCTGAATGTGGCCGCGTCCGCGTCCCAGGCCGACGCGCGCACAATGGCGTCGGCCGAGTTGGCCAGCACCGGGTGCAGGGCCATCTCCCGCCCGGCCCACTCCGGCGCGGCGAACGACAGCGGCTCGTCGTTGGCGTTGAAGATGACGACAATGCGGTCGGCGGCCGGGTCGAGGTTGTCGCCGAGGTTTCCACTCCCCACGTCCGACAGGCTCATAATGATCACGCCGGGGATTTGCTCCGGGCCGGTGTTGAGGAATTGCAGGCGGGCCTGCACGGCCTCGGCCGTCGGCAGCCGGAACAACGGCGAACTGGCTCGCACCTGGGCCATCTCCTGGTAGTGGGCCGCGGCGGCGGCGATGTGCTCCGGCTGCGGCATCAGGTCGGGGTTGGCCAGTAGCGGGGCCATCACCGGCCACATGCTCTGGTTGTCGCCGGCCATCGGCAGACCGCGCCCCCAGTTGGTCGTCTGGCCCGTCCAGTCGATGGCGTTGAACCAGTCGCCGGAGTTGTAGCTGTTGCGGTCGAGCGACTTGGAGCGCAGCAAGTCATCGCCGGCCTGGAAGAAGGGCACGCCCTGGCTGAGCATGACCAGGCTATTGCCCATGTTCTGCATGCGCACGCGGGCGGCCATGTCGGCCGTGGCCGGGGCCTTATACTGGATGGCGTCGAAGAGCGTCTCGTTGTCGTGCTTAGACACGTAGACGATGTTCTCCTGCGGGTCGGCGGTGTAGCCGGCGGGGTTGCCGTTGTAGTCCACGTCCGCGCCGCTGACCGTCTCGCCCGACGAGCCAACGAAGGTATAGCCGGCCAGGTTGCCGGCCAGGCCGACCTCGATGAGGTCGGTCAGGTGCAACAGGCGAGCCAGTTGCTCGTCGGCCGTGCCCTGGTCGGTCTCGTTGGGATCGTAGAACAGGCCGTTGATGAAGCCCTGCTCTTGCTGGCCGCCGAAGGGGCTGCCGCCGCGGGCAGCGTCGCGCAGCCGGTCGTTGAACGTGCCGATGCCCGTGCCGGCCATGTTGCGCTGCGTCGCGTTGACGCCGCGGGCGTTGCCGGCTACCTCGCCGAAGTCCCAACCCTCGCCGTAGACGTAGATTGACGGGTCGATCTCGTCCAGCGCCGCGCGCACGGCCAGCATGTCGTCCTTCATATGGTGGCCCATCAGGTCGAAGCGGAAGGCGTCGATGCCGTACTGCTCGGCCCACAGGCGCACCGAATCGACCATCAGCCGGCGCATCATGGTGTGCTCGGTGGCCGTGTTCTGGCAGCAGGTGCTCGTCTCGACGCGGCCGGTGGCGTTCAGGCGGTGATAGTAGCCGGGTACGATGCGGTCGAGGACCGAGTTGTCGTTCTGGCCGCTGGCGTTGGTGTGGTTATAGACTACGTCGGCGACGACGCGCAGCCCCATCGCGTTGAGGGCCTGCACCATCTGGCGATACTCCAGGATGCGGGTCACGCCGTTGGGGTCGGTGCTGTAGCTGCCTTCGGGGACGTTGTAGTGCAGCGGATCATAGCCCCAGTTGAAAGCATCCTGGTCGCGCGTTTCGCCAATGAGCGCCTGCTGCTGGTCGCTGTCGGGCGGCAGCGCGGCCAGCGTGGCCACGTCTGGCTCAACGCGCTCGGCGGCGTTCTCGTTGACGGTGGCCATATCGAAGCTGGGCAGCAGGTGAAGGTGGGTCACGCCAGCCGCGGCCAGGTTGGCCAGATGCACCGCGCCGTCCCCCTGGGCGAACGCGCCGTACGTGCCGCGCAACTCCGCCGGCACGCTCTGGTCATAGGCGCTGAAGTCGCGGATGTGGAGTTCGTAGATGACGATGTCCTCCGGCGCGGCCAGGGGCGGCCGCGCGCGCGCGTCCCAGCCCTCCGGCTTCAGGTCGGCGTCGTCGAGGTTGACGATCTGACTGCGGGCGCTGTTGGCCGACAGGCTGACCGAGTAGGGGTCGGTGACGAGGTTCGTCTCCACCGCGCCGGTGCTGGGGGCAAAGACGGTCACCTCGTAGAGATAGTACTGGCGATCCCAGTCCGCCTCGCCGGCCAGCGTCCAGACGCCGGTTTCCGGGTCGACGCGCATGATCGTTGCCTCGCCGGGCGTGTCGGGGTTGGCGTCGGCAAAGAGGACGAGACGCACGCGTTGGGCTGTGGGGGCCCAAACGCGCAAGACAGGCACGCCGTCCTCGTAGGTGACACCCAACGGGCCGTCATAGGCGTAGATGTCATCGAGCGCGCCGGCGATTTGCAGGCTGGTGGCGTCGAGCAGGTTGTCCTCGGCGTCGGTCACGGCCACGGCCACCTGCCCCTTCAGCGCCAGCCGCAGCGTGCCCAGCCGCGCCGGCAGATGGAAGACCGACTGGCCGGCCAGGTGGGGGAAGCGGGCCGCCAGCTCCGGCGACAGCCCTTCGGGCACGTAGCTCAGAATGAGCGGCGAGCCGCTGACGCCCTCCGCGTCGAGCACCAGCGGCTCGCCCGTGTCGGTGTAGTGGAAGGCGTATTGATTGTCGGGGCTGTACGCCACATCCCAGACAATGGTATCGGCGGCGACCCAATAAGCCCTGGCCTCGGCCAGGTTGCCCACCTGGCCGCTGCCGCCGACCTGGATAGTCATGATCTTATTATTGACGTTCCACAAGAAGGTCACCAGTGTACCGTCGGCATCGACGGTGAAGGGGATGTTGGCTCCACCGGGCGCGCCGCTCTC
>DAOSMQ010000161.1:0-5909 GCA_035372725.1 Promineifilum sp. (SeqCode) | reverse complement strand
GCCGGAGCGGCCGAAGCGCAGGGCGAAGAGCAGCGTCGCCAGCGTCAGGGCCATCGTGGCCGTGTGCAGTTCGCCGATAGAGGCATCCATCCACACCGAGGTGGCGACGGCCGCGGCCAGCGCCCCCAGCGCCGCGAATGGCCCGGCCGCGCCCAACTCCATTGCCAGCACGACCAGCAGGGCCACCGTCAGCAGCCCCCAGACGAGCGAATAGAGCGAGACGGCCGCCGCCGGCGAGACGCCAACCAGGCGCACGACGCTGACGAATAGCGAGCCGAGGGCCGTCCACTGCGGGTAGCCGCTGTGGTGGATGGTGCCCCAGCGCGGCAGGGCGTTCTGGTGCTCGCCCACGTCCGTCACGTAGGGGTGGCCGCCGCCGTTGATGATCGTCTGGACGGTGGAGAGGTAGAGCAGCGCGGCCACAGCGACGGCGAGGCTGACCCAGAGGGCGCGGCGGGAGGTGGTCATAGGACAGTCAGCAGTAAGCAGTATTCAGTCGGTCAGTGGGTCAGTCGAGTGGTCGCAGGTTGTTGTAGACGGTCATGAAGTGGAGTGTAGCCCGGTGGATGGGTCAGGCGCAAGGCATTATGGAACTCCGATCCCCCTCCCTTTGGGAGGGGTTAGGGGAGGGTTCTCATCGGGCCAGGGAACCAGGCCCCTCTCCCTAACCCTCTCCCACAGGGAGAGGGAACACCGATCCCCCTCCCACAGGGAGAGGGAAGCCGATCCTCCTCCCTTTGGGAGGGGTTAGGGGAGGGTTCTCGTCGGGCCAGGAATCCAGGCCCCTCTCCCTAACCCTCTCCCACAGGGAGAGGGAACGCCGATCCCTCTCCCACAGGGAGAGGGAACTAAGCGGAGGGAGCGATGGGCAAGGTAACAGTGAACGTACTACCCTGCCCCACCCCCGCGCTGGCCACGGCCACATTGCCGCCGTGGGCCTCCACAATGGCCTTGACGATGGCCAACCCCAGGCCCGCGCCGCCGTGCTCCCGGTCGCGCGCGCCGTCGGTGCGAAAGAAACGGTCGAACACCTGCGGCAGATGCTCCGGAGCAATGCCCTGGCCGCTATCGCGGACGATGACCTCGGCCGTGTCGCCGGCGCGGCCGACGCTGACCAGCACATTGCCGCCACGGGGCGTGTGGCGCAGGGCGTTGACGACCAGATTTTGCAGCATCTGGCGGATGCGGGCGGCGTCAACCTCGACCGTTGGCGGCACACCCAGCAACTCGACACGCAGAGCAACGCCCTCGGCCGCGGCCAATGCTTGGAAGTCGGCAGCCGTGTCCTTCACCAGCAGTCCCAGGTTCAGCGGCTGGCGATCCAGGGGCAACTGGCGGGCCTCGGCCAACGCCAGCTCGTGCAGATCATTCACCAGCCGCGTCAACTGGTCGGTCTGATCCAGCAGACGCGACACCTCGGCCTGATTGAGCGGGTAGACGCCGTCGAAGATGGCCTGCAAGTTGCCGCGCAGGACGTGTAACGGGTTGCGCAGTTCGTGGGCCACGTCGGCCAGCAGTTGCTGCCGCAGTCCCTCGGCCTGCTCCAGTTCGCTGGCCATGTGGTTGAACGATTGGGCGACAGCGCGTGTCTCGACGCTGCCGCGCACCGGCACGCGAGTGGCCAGTTCGCGCCGGGCGATGGCCGCCGCGCCGGTGGCCAGGTCGTTGAGCGGAGCCAACAACAGGCGACTGAGGACGACGCCGGCCAGAATCGCCACGGTGACGACGAGCAGCAGTGCCCGGCTGATGAAAAGGCCAATTGTCTCCTGGATGCGCAGTTGCAGCTCGGCCTGCAAATCGGGCGGCAGCGACTCCAGCAACGCCCGCAGTTGCGTGGCCAGATCGTCGGACGGCCGGAAACGAAAGCCGATGAACATCGGTAGAAAGACAACCAGCAGCATGATGCCGCTAATGATCAGGGCAAAACGCACCCACAGCCGATTCATAGCGCGTCCTCTTCAGCCAGGCGGTAGCCGACGCCGTAGACCGTCTGCACGTAGATCGGATTGGCGGGGTCGGGTTCGATCTTCTGACGCAGGTTGCGGATGTGGCTATCGAGGGTGCGCTCGACGCCCTCGAAGTCGATGCCCAGGGCCAGACGGGCCAACTCGCTGCGGGTCAGAACGTAGCCGGCCTGCTGCATGAGCACGTGCAAGAGATTGAATTCGGTCGGCGTTAACTCAACCGGACGGCCGTCCACGCGCACCTCGCGACGCCGCGCGTCCATCTCCAGCCGGCCGGCGCGCAACGTCGCTGGCGGGGCCACGTCGGGTTGGCGCAGGCGGGCGCGCACGCGGGCCACAACCTCGCGGGGGTTATAGGGCTTGGTCACATAGTCGTCGGCCCCCAGTTCCAGGCCGATGATCTTATCGGTGTCGTCCACGCGCGCGGTCAGCATGATGATCGGCGTGCGGGCCAGCGCCGGGTCGCTGCGCACCAGACGGGTGATCTCCCAGCCGTCCTTGCCGGGCAGCATGAGGTCGAGGAGCAGCAAGTCGGGCCGGTCGCGGCGGATGACGTGAACGGCTGTATCGCCATCGTAAGCCATCAGCACCTCGAAGCCGGCTTGCTCCAGATAGGCCCGAATCAGACGGACGACTTCGCGGTCGTCGTCAACGACGAGAATACGGCGCATAGCCAGTCCATTATGCAGAGCTCACGCCAAGGCGCAAAGAAAATCTCACGCAAAGACGCCAAGAACGCCAAGCGAAGAAAGCTTCTAAAGCTTTGCGTACTCTGCGTCTTTGCGTGAGATCATTCTTACCGCCTTGGCGTGAGCCTCTTACTCATACCGCAAAGCCTCGATCGGCCGCAGGCGGGCGGCCCGCCAGGCGGGATAGATGCCGAAGACGAGACCGACGGCGGTGGCAAAGCCGGTCGCCAGCAACACCGTGCCCAGTTGCAGCGTCACGCTCAGGTCGATGGCGCGTCCGGCGACGGCGGCGATGAGCCAACCCAGGGCGATGCCGGTCAGGCCGCCGATGAGGCTGAGCACGACCGACTCCAGTAGAAACTGGAGCAGGATGTCGCGCCGCAGCGCGCCGACGGCCTTGCGGATGCCGATCTCGCGCGTGCGTTCGGTCACCGAGACGAGCATGATGTTCATGATGCCGATGCCGCCGACGAGCAGGGAGATGCCGGCGATGGCCCCCAGGAAGGCGGTCAGCACGCCGGTGATCTGCCCGGCCGTGTCCAACAGGTCCGACTGGCTGAGCAACTGGAAGTCGTCGTCGTCGGCGTAGGCGATGCGGTGCTCCTCGCGCAGCACGGCGGCGATCTGCTCCAGCGCGGCCTCGTTGCGCTCGTTGCTGGCGGCCTGGGCGATGATGGAATCGACCGCCTTCTGGCCGCCGCGCGTGCGGTTGGTCACCAACCGGCTCTGGGCGGTGGAGATGGGCACGAAGACAGAGGTATCGTTGCCGCCGAAGGCGCTGCCCGACTGGGCCAGCACGCCGACGACCTCATAGCTGGCGCCATTGATCTTCACGCTCTGGCCGACGGCATAGCTGTCGGGAAAGAGGTCTTCGGCCACCTGCCAGCCCAGCACAGCCACGCGCGCCTGGGTATCGATGTCGTTCTCGGTGAGGACATCGCCGGCGGCAAAGTCGTCGATATTGTTGACGGGGAAGTAATTGGCCGTCACGCCACTGATGCTCGACCGGGAGCTATTGCCGCCGGCGGTGACGGCGAAACTGCCGCCGACGGACGCGGCTACGTCGGCCACGTCGGGCGCGCGCAGTGGGTCGGCCAGCGCGGCCACGTCCGACAGCGTGAGGGTCGGGTAGCCGTCGCTGTTGTCGCGGTCGGTGCTAATGAGGATCAGGTTCGTGCCGATGGCATTGATCTGGTCGTTGATCGAGGCGCTGACGCCGTTGCCAATTGACAGCAGGGCGATGACGGCGGCCACGCCGATGATGACGCCCAACATCGTCAGGGCTGCCCGCAGCTTGTTTGAGCGCAGGCTATCGAGGGCCGTCAGCAGACTTTCGCTCAGGTTCATTAGGCCGCTCCTTCACTTGTAGGGCGGGATGGCATCCCGCCTTCTTCTGTCGCAGGGCGGGATGGCATCCCGCTTTCTTCTGTTATAGCGCGCGACACCCTCCCGTCTTCAGCGGGAAGAGGCGGGTTACCAAGCCGCCCTACATGGCCGTGGTCAACGACCAACCCGTCGCGAATCCAGACGGTGCGCCCGGCGCGGGCGGCCACGTCCGGGTCGTGGGTGATGACGATGACGGTGATGCCCTGCCGGTTGAGTTCCTCGAACAGGGCCAGAATTTCCTCGCCAGTGTGGGTGTCCAATGCGCCGGTCGGTTCATCGGCCAGGATGATGTTCGGTTCGTTGACCAGGGCGCGGGCGATGGCCACGCGCTGCTGCTGGCCGCCCGAAAGCTCGTCGGGGCGGTGGTCGGCGCGGTCGTCCAGGCCGACGCGCGTCAACGCCGCGCGCGCCTTTTCCATTCGCTCGGCGCGACTCAGCCCGGCGTACATCAGCGGCAGGGCGACCTGCTTGAGGGCCGGCGTGCGCGGCAGCAGGTTGAACTGCTGGAAGACGAAGCCGACGCGGCGGCCGCGGATGCGGGCCTGCTCGTCGTCGCTCAGCTGGCTGACATCTTCGCCGCCCAGGGTGTAGGTGCCGCTGTCGGGAGTGTCCAGGCAGCCGAGGATGTTCATCAGCGTGCTCTTGCCGCTGCCCGACGGCCCCATAATGGCCAGAAACTCGCCCTCGCTCACGTCCAGGTCAAGGCCGCGCAGGGCATGGACGACGTTCTCGCCCATCTGGTAGGTCTTGGTGATGCTGCGCATGGTGATCATAGCTAATCTCCCGGGGCCGGCGGGATGAAGGACGGCCCTTCCTGGTTGCCTTCGTCCCCGCCCGCCGGCCCAAAGGTCTGGACGGGCAGGGCGTTGCCGATTTGCACCACATCGCCCGCGGCCAGGCCGCCGGTGATCTGGGTGTAGCGGTTGTCGCGGAGGCCAATCGTCACCGGCACGCTGTCGATGGTTTCCGTCCCGTCGGCGGCGACGGTGACGCGGTTGACGCTGTAGGTGCCGGTGGCGCGGTCGGCCTGAATGGCGCGATTGGGCAGCAGCAGCACGCCGGTCAACTGCTCCGCCAGCAACCGGGCGTCGGCGGTCATGCCCACGCGCAGCGGCAGATCGCTCTCGCCCACGTCCAGATAGACGCGATAGGTGACAAGCTCGCTGGCGTCGCTGGCCTCCGGGGCAATGGCCGCCACCGTGGCCGGAATCGTCGCGTCGCTCCAGGCGGCCGGGGTCAATTCGGCCGTCTGGCCCACCTGCACCCGGGCGATATCGACCTCATCGACCTCCAGCACCAGTTGCAGGCTGCTCAGGTCGGCCATCTCCACCAGCACGCCGCTGGCCGTCTCGCCGGCGCGGGCGTTCACGGCGGTGACAACGCCGTCGAAGGGCGCGGTCAATGTGGCTTCGGCCAGCTGACGCTCGGCCCGCGCCAGGTCGATGCGCGCCGAGTCGGCGGCCACTTCGGCGGCCACGCGCTGGGCGTCGCTGGGGCCGCTCTGTAGCTGCTCCAGTTGCTGTTGCGCCTGGGCCAGCGAGGCGCGGGCCGCGGCCACCTCGGCCGCGCTCGGGCCTTCGCGCAGGGCATCGAGTTGGGCCTGGGCCGTGTCGCGCTGGGCAGCCGACGCAGCGACAGCGGCCCGGGCGGCGCTGACGCTGCCGGGGTTGCCGTTCACGAGGTCGTCATAGGCTTGCTGGGCCGCGGCCAGATCGGCGTTGGCCTGTTGGGCGGCGACGCGGGCGCTGAATTCCATCTCGGCCAGGTCTTCGGCCGACAGGAAAGCGTTTGGCTCAGTCACCAGGATGGTGCTGTGCCGCTCGGCGGCCGAAGTGGCGGCGCGTTGGGCGCTCTCCAGCCGCAATTGGGC
>DAOSMQ010000160.1:0-5923 GCA_035372725.1 Promineifilum sp. (SeqCode) | reverse complement strand
CGGCGCGGGAGGGCACGTCGTAGCCGGGGTGGTTGACGGTGAAGACGCGCAGCCGGAACGCCGCGCCGGCGGCGGCGAAGAGCAGTGGCGACAGGCGCTCGAAGTAGTCCCATTCGCCGTAGGAGCCGGCGATGAAGCCGGGATGGAAAGTGACCACTACCAGCGGCCCGTCGGCCCGGGCCGGCAGGCGGCGCGGCTGATGCTCGCGGATGCACAGATAGGCCCCGTCGAACGGCGGCGGCGTCAGGCGCAGATAGATGGGCGCGGCCAGGGACATGGCAGGGCTAGGCGCGGAAGCTGTTGGTCATGCCGATCCAGTTCTCCAGCGTCGCCAGGGCCGCGCCCATGTCGATGGCCGCCGCCGCCGCGGCCAGCCCGCCGGCCCAGTCGCCCGTCTCCAGGCTCAGCGCCGCGGCGGCGTTGAGCAGGACGATGTCGCGGCGCGGGCCGTGGTCGTCGCCGGCCAGAATGGCGCGCGTCGTGGCCGCGTTCTCCTCCGGCGTGCCACCCAGCAGGTCGCCCAGCCGGGCGCGGGGCAGGCCCAGCGTCGCCGGGTCGAAGTCGAAGGTCGTCACTGCGCCGTCGCGCAGGGCGCTGACGCGGTTGAGGCCGGTGGTCGATAGCTCGTCCAGCCCGTCGGCCCCGTGCACGACGTAGGCCGCGCGGCTGCCGAGCGTGTGCAGCACCTCGGCCAGCATGGCCGTCAACGCGGGGTCATAGACGCCCATGAGCTGGTGGGTCGCCCCGGCCGGGTTGGTCAGCGGGCCGAGCAGGTTGAAGATGGTGCGCTGGCCGATCTCGCGCCGCGGGCCGATGGCGTAGCGCATGGCCGGGTGGTGGTG
Organism: Promineifilum sp. (SeqCode); assembly: GCA_035372725.1. Classification (GTDB taxonomy): domain Bacteria; phylum Chloroflexota; class Anaerolineae; order Promineifilales; family Promineifilaceae; genus Promineifilum. The sequence continues at coordinate 5,081 of DAOSMQ010000160.1, read as the reverse complement.
GAGGGCATAGAGGAAGCCAATGCCCACGTCGTCGATGCACTCGCCCACCTGCGGCGCGGTCAGGTCGAGGTTGCCGCCCAGGGCCAGCAGCACGTCGGCCGAGCCGCTGCGGCTGGAGGCAGCACGGTTGCCGTGCTTGGCCACGCGCACGCCTGCCCCGGCGACGACGAAGGCGGCCGTGGTGGAGATGTTGAAGGTGTGCTTGCCGTCGCCGCCCGTGCCACAGGTATCCACCAGCATGCCGTTGCCCGGCCCGGCGGCCACGGCGACAACGTGGCGGCGCATGGAGTGGGCGCTGCCGGCGATCTCATCGACTGTCTCGCCCTTCATGCGCAGGGCGGTTAGATAGCTGCCGATCTGGGCCGGCGTGGCGTCGCCGTCCATGATGACGTTCATGGCCGCCTCGGCCTCCTCGAAGGACAGGTCGCGGCCGTTGATGACCTGGGCAATGGCGTGCTTAAGAGGCATGGGCTGTCTCTCCCACCGCGTCGAAGTAGCCGGCGGCCTGCGCCTGGGCCACCAGGGCGCGGGCCGCGGCGGCGATGGCCGGCGCGCCGGGGTCGATGTGCGCCGTCATGGCCAGTACCTGCTCTGGGCGGACGCCGTTCTGCCGCCAGGCGCGGCCCTGGGTCAGGAAGTTGTGAATCAGGGGCATGAAGCGATCCAAAGCTGAGGCGAACCGGGCTTCGGGCGAATGGCGCTCTTCGAACTCGTCCCAGGCGGCGCGGAAGCCGGTCGCCTGGTCGGGCGGCAGCAGGCCAAAGAGGCGCTCGGCGGCGCGTTGCTCGCGCTCGGCCTTGTTCAGCGCGCCGACGGGGTCGAAGAAGAAGGTGTCGCCGGCGTCGATCTCAACGATGTCGTGGATGAGAGCCATGCGCACTACGCGGGCCAGGTCGACTGGCTCGGCGGCATATTCAGCCAGTACCAGGACGGCTACGGCCAGATGCCAGCTATGCTCGGCCGTGTTCTCGTTACGATCCGTGCCCGGCAGGTAGGCCCGCCGCAGGACGTGTTTCAGCCGGTCGATCTCGATTAGGAAATCGATCTGTCGCGCCAGCCGTTCGTCGTCAATGAGCATCTGCTTCATAGTCGTTTTACCTCGCGGGTCGATGGATTATACTCCGGCGCGTTGTTGGCTCAAGTCAGACCCGTCCGATCAAGACGAGGCAGTGCCTGGCCCTTTCTTACGCCGGTGTCACAAGAAAGTGCGCTCCAGTGCCAGGCCCTTTCTTACGCAGATGTCACAAGAAAGTGCGACGCACTCAAGAAAGTGCGACGCACTAACCGCCCACGGAGGTAAACCTCTCATGTACACACGTCGAGATGCTCTTCGTCGCGCGGCCGTCCTGGCGGCGCTGCTGGCCCTGGCGCTCGCCGCCAGCATCGCCGCGGCCGATGACGACGCGAACCGCAACCACCGCGCGTTCATGCCCTTGACCGCCGGCAAGCCCGTCGCGCCCCCCCTGGACTGCAACGTGCCCGGCAGCTTTGACGCGCTGAGCATCAGCGGCGAGCCGCTGACCGTTGACCCTGAGACCCACCCCAACCTGAACCTGAGCGTCTGCGGCTACGCCCAGGTCAACGCGCCCCTGCGCCTGGTCGAGCTTGGCCCCGTTCACGACCCGCGCGCCCCGCAACTCCCCGGTATGTTCGGCGACTGGCGCACCCCTACCCTCACCCACACCTACCAGCGCTACCGGTGGGACGAGAACCGCAACTGCCTGAACGACTACAGCTCGCGCTGGGAGGCGACGGTGCTGGGCATGGGCGTCAGCCGCGGCGAGACGATCTACACGCCCGATTCCAGCTACGACGTCGGCGGCAACTACGAGTATTTGGTGCTCTATGCCGGGGAGACCGACCTGACGCTTCACGTCGGCCGCGAGGACGAGTTCTTCGGCTACGTCATTCACATCGATGGCGTCTGCACGGACCCCGACCTGTTGGCGCTCTACCGGCAGCTCCACGCCGCCGGCCGCAACAACCTGCCCGCGCTGCGCGGCCACCAGGCGTTCGGCGTGGCGGTGGGCAATGAGATTCAGGTGGCCGTGCGCGACACGGGCAGCTTTATGGACCCGCGCTCGCGCAATGACTGGTGGCAGGGGCGCTGATCAGGGCAATCCCCACGCGGCCAACACGGGCACAAGAAAGGCGATGCCCGTGTTGGGCGCGTTCAGGTCGCCGATGACGCCCTGTGTGTGGCGCATGGCCAACTCGGCCATCTCCAGGTCGTTGACCACAGCGAAGATGGTCTTGTGGCCGGCGGCGGCTTTTTCGTCGCCCGCACGGCCGTCCATCAGCCGTTGCAGACCGGTGCTCTCCAGGGCGGTGGCTCCATGTACGCCGGCGCGCTGCCACGCCTCCAGCGTGCTTGTCAGGTGGCTTGTGTCGTCCAGAACCAGCATCAACAAGTACATCGGTGTCCTCTAGCGATAAAAATCGATCCACTGCATCCAGAATGAAGTCTGCTCCTGCTCGTGGAAGTGCGGCGGCATGACGACCTCGATAACGGTGCCCTCCGGCAGGGGGAAGGCGGGGGTCGCCAGCGCCTGGCCGCCGTCGTCGACGAAACGGATGGTAGGATAGTAGATGTTGGCCGAAGGCGAGGCGCGCTCCACGTTGCCCTCCTCATCCACCACGGTTAGCATCAACGGTGGGTTGGGGTCGCCGGTGCTGCTGACGCCGGTGGACAGCAGGAAATTGCTGTAGCCGAACTCCAGCCGTTCCAGCCCGCGCAGCCGCAGCCGGACGATGACCTCTCCCGGCCACTCGCCTTTGCCCAGCGTGGCCGTTAGCCCACCGATGCCCGACGGGCTGGTTACGTCGATGACGGCGCGGCCGTCAGCGGTGCTGACAGTGGCCGTGTCCTCAGCGGGTTTGTCAAGCGTCACCGTAATCATATCGGCGTCCATTCTCCCACCCGCGCAGCCGGCTGCCAGAAGACTGGCCAGCAGGATAATGCCGGTGATGCCGGCGCGAACCACGCCGGCCGTATGGGATTGCGTGCGCATTAGTGATCGTCCTCGCTGAGGCTGCCGATCGTCCAGGTGCGGCTCAGGATGGCATAGAGGATGATCAGACTCAGCACAATGGGCAGCAGTGAGTTCGGGTTGAGGAAGAGCAGAAAGAGAGCCAGCGTGCCCAGCGCTCCCGCCAGGGCCAGCGACCGGAAGAGCCGCGCCGGGACAAGAACGGCGACCAGGCTCAGCGCGGCGGCCAACAGCAGCAGCGCGGCCACGACGGCCAGGACGCGCGCCAGCGTGCCCCCCGGCGCGTCGGCCAGCCCAAAGCCCAGCCAGGACGTGGCGTGGACGGCAAAAGGTTGCAGCGGCCAGGCCTCCTCGCCGGGCAGGAAGATGGTCAGGTTAAACAGGGCAGCGATGAAAAGCAGGAGGGCGATGACGTTGCGCATGGGTTCCTCTGGGGGGCAGTGGGCAGTAGGGCAATAGGTCAGCGGTCGGCGGTCGGCGGTCGGCGGTCGGCCGTCAGCGGTTTTCTCTCGCCCGCTTCGGCCAGTTCCATCTTCTTCAGCCGATACAGTACCTCCTGCGTCAGCAGGCGGTGCTTGCCGCTAATATCGGCCTGAACGCCGAATAGGATGATGAGCGCGCCGACCATGAGCAGCCCCGTGCCCAGTGTCAGCGATTGGATGAAACGGCCGACGCCACTCTCGCCCAGCAGGGTATTGACGAAGAAGCGCACCCACAGCGCCACGCCGACCAGCAGAAAGGGCGCGGCCAGGTAGCTGAACGTCCGCAGCGGCTCATAGAAGGCGTAGAGGCGCAGGATTGTGCCCGCCTGGGCCTTGATGAAGTGCCACATGCTGCGTTGCAGGCGCGACGGCCGCGTCGGCGGGTTGGTGGTGATGGGGATGCTAACCACGCCCAGGCCCAGCTTGCCGGCCTGGATGACCGTCTCCAGTGTGTAGCTGTAGCGCGTCAGGATGGTGAAGCGCAACGCCGCCTCGCGTGAGTAGGCGCGAAAGCCGCTGACGGCGTCGGGCACGGCCGTGCCGCTGACGTTGCGCACCATCCAGCTACCCAGGGCCAGCATGCGCTTTTTGAGCGGCGAGAAGTGGTCGATGGTGGCCACTTGCCGGTCGCCGATGACCATGCCGGCCTGCCCGGCCAGCACCGGCGCGACGAGGTCGGGAATGTAGTGGCCGGGATACTGGTTGTCGGCGTCGGTATGGACGATGACATCCGCCCCCAGGCGCAGGCAAGCGTCGAGACCGCTCTGGAAGGCGCGGGCCAGGCCCAGGTTCTGCGGGTGGCGGATGATGTGGCTGGGGCTGACGCCGTGGGCCGCGGCGACGGCGGCGGTGTCGTCGCTGCTGCCGTCGTCGATGATCAGCGTCTCGATGCAGTCGATGCCGGGGATAGCCCGCGGCAGCCCGGCCAGCGCCAGCGGCAGCGTCTCGGCCTCGTTGTAGCAGGGAATCTGGATGATCAGCTTGACCACGCCGGGGATTGTAGCGCGGCTTGGCGGCGTGCGCATGGGGAGACGGGGCCGACCGCCGACCGCCGACCACGGACTACAGAGGACTACAGACCGCGGATAACTGTCCTACTGATCACTGACCTACTGGATACTGACCCACTGCCCACTGCCCCACTACGGTTCGCCGCGGCCGGAGAGGATGTCGTCGATCTCGATGGGGTGCAGCCCCTCCCAGAGATAGACGCTCAGGTCGATGAGCAGGTCATCGCTGACGACGACGCCCTCGGCGCGCAGCAGCTCGGCCTGCCGGTCAGCCCCGCCGTGCATGTTGGGCAGGCTGATGCGGCCGGCGCTGTTGATGACCCGATACCAGGGCAGATCGGCCGCGCGCGTCTCGCCGCGCCGCCGCCGGCCGGAAGCCCGCAGCGCGTAGCCCACGGCGCGGGCGGCGTTGGGCCGGCCGAGCATCGCCGCCACGCGGCCGTAGGTCGTCACGCGCCCGCGGGGGATGCGGCGGATGACTTCGTAGACCTGGTCAAAGAAGATGGGCGTGGACATGGCGACAGTATACCGTAGGCAGTAGCCGGTAGCACAGCCTGTTAGGACATTAACAAAATAATCTCCATATCGGGCGCAGGATG
>DAOSMQ010000159.1:0-5936 GCA_035372725.1 Promineifilum sp. (SeqCode) | reverse complement strand
TCATCCGCAACGTCGGCCTGAGCCACCTCGACTTCCTGGAGATTAGCCAGCCCGGTGGGGCGTTCACGGTCACGCCGATGAACTGCCTCGGCGGGCTGGACGCGGGCGAGAGTTGCACCCTCTCGCTGGTGTTCAAACCGCTGGCCGCCGGCGGGGCGGCGGCCACGGTTGTCGTCAATACCACGGGCGGCCAGGCGCAATTGCATCTGTCCGGCTTCGGCCGCGCGTCCGGCGACGCCATCGGCCAGCAGGTGACGCCGACCGAGCTTGACTTCGGCCCGGTGCAGATCGGCGCGGCCTCTGAGTCGCAACGGGTGACGTTCACCAACCAGAGCAGCACCGCCCATCTGATCAATTGGTCTGGCGGCGGAACGACTGCGCCGTTTTCCAAAACGACCAATTGCCAGGACGATATCGACCCGGCGACCTCCTGCTATTATGACTTCACCTTTAGCCCGACGGCGGCGGGGGCGTTCAGCCAGACAGTCAGGGTGACCAACAACGTCGGCACGGTGGAAATCGTCTTGCACGGCGAGGGGGTCGCGCCGCGGATCATCGCCGACGCGATGGCGCTGGAGTTCCCGCCCGTGGCTCCCGGCCAGACCAGCCCGCCGCAGATCGTGACGGTGCGCAACGCGGGCCTGGCCCCGGTGCAGATGTTCGGCGGAGCACCCAACCCGGGCGACATCTTTGGCGCGTCGACCACATGCGGCACGCTGATGCCGCCGGGGGCGACGTGCCAGGTCTTCTATACCTTCGAGCCGGACACGTTCGGCCGTCTTAGCGCCACATCGACGTTCTCCCTGGATGCCCAAGGGCACTTCCCGCTGACGCTCCGGTTGACGGGCGGGGCGGGGATGCCAGGGCTGGCGCTCAGCTTCGCGCCGGCGGCCGTCGATCCTGGCGAGGTGACCCGGCTGCAAATCGCCCTGGCCAACAGCAACCCGTCGCTGGCGCTGCTGAACGTCAGCCTGCTGACGCAACTGCCGCCGGGGCTGGTCATCGCCGACCCGCCCGAGCCGTCGGTGGGCAGCGACTGTCGCGGCGGCACGTTCCAGCCGGTGGCCGGCTCGCGGGCGGTGGTGCTCAGCGGCGGCATGTTGGGCGGGCAGACGTGCACGATGAGCGTGCGCGTCGTCGCCACTACCCGCGGCCGCTACACCGTCAGCGCCACGGCCACCAGCGACAGCGGCCCCAGCAACAGCGCGTCGGCGACGTTGGGCGTCGGCACGGGCTATACAGTCAATCTTCCCTTCGTCCGCCGCTAGCCGACCGGCGGCGGCGAGTTGGCGAGAGACGCGCGCGCGGCCATAATGGAGGGCCGGCCGGGGCGTGGCTGGCGCGGGCTTGACCGACCGCGCCGGCCGCCCCGGCCGGCAATCGCTCACTCAGGAGAGTCACTGTTGACTTCCGCAATGCCGACCGATGCCGCCGCGCGTCCTGACAGGGCGCGTCATCTTGACTGGGAACCCTGCTGGAACGTCCGCGACCTGGGCGGGCTGCCGCTCCGTGGCGGCGGCGAGACCCGTTGGGGCGCGCTCATCCGCGCCGACTGCCTGGGCAAGCTGACCACAGCCGGGCGGCAGGCGCTGATCGACTACGGCGTGGGCACAATCATCGACCTGCGCTCGGCCGACGAGTTGGCCATCGACCCACCGGCCTTCCCCGGCGGCCGGGCGGGCGAGCCGGCCTTCCGCCACGCGCCGCTGGTCACCAACGACCCGGCCGCCAACGCCCGTTGGATGGCCTTGCAGACGCGGGCCGACGTCTATCGCATCTTCCTCGACTTCTACGGCCCTGGCCTGGCCGGCGCTCTGCGGGCCATTGCCGGCGCGCCACCGGGCGGCGTCGTCTTCCACTGCCTGGGCGGGACGGACCGCACCGGACTGGTGGCGGCGTTGGTGTTGCGGCTGGCCGGCGTGCCCGATGAAGTCATCGCCGCCGACTACGAGATGACACTGGCGCGACGGCGGTCGATCTATGCCCAACTGGTGGCCGAAAAGGGCGAGGCCGCCCTGGGCTTCTGGGATCGGCTCAACATGACCGCCGACAACATGCTGGCCACGCTGGCCTATCTCGACGCGCAGCACGGCGGCGAACGGGCCTACCTGCGCGCCAACGGCCTTGCGGACGGAGACGCGGAGCGCGTTCGGGCGCGGCTGCGCTGGAATGCATCTCCTCTCCTCGGGGGAGAGGGGACAAGAACCCTCTCCCGGTAGGAGGGAGAGCCAACGTGTTCACTGACGCGGCCCGGAATGGCTGTGCATCCCGTGCCCGGCCAAGGTGGACAAGATACCAGCTGGGGTCAGCAGTGCGGACACCCTTCAAGGCCCATTCCAATTCGACGTAGGCGGCGCGAAAGCGGGCGCGCTCCAGTAGGGGGGCGGCGTCCGGCGTGGTGGCCAGCACCCGGTTGACGAGCGACTCGCCGTAGCTGCTGATGAGCGCGGCGTAGTCGGCGGCCGGGTCGCCCCAGCCTGCCTCCCCGAAATCGAGCACACCGGTCAATGTGCCCGTCACCGGGTCGGCCAGCAAGTGATAGGGCGCGAGATCGTTGTGGATAAGCACTGGCGTGTAGGCCATGTCGAGGCGGCCGTCGAGCACAGGAGCGAAAAGATCCTCGATATACGCGTGCTGGTCGGCCCAAAGGTACGGGTACATCTCTGCTCGCAGCACTTCCAATCGCTCTTGCCACGGCGAGGCGCTGTTGAGGGCTGGCCGCGGCGGTAAATCGACCGGGTCGGTAGTGGGGATGGCGTGCAGTTGTTCCAAAAAAGCGGCCACCTCGGCGGCGAATTGGTTTTGCACCTGGTGGGGTAGGCGTAGCAGGTCGTGGCGGTAGAGCGGACGTCCGGGCAGCAGCCGGTAGGCGACGAAATCAAGTATCTCGTCGGTCTCAAAGGCGGGTACGGGCACATTGACATCATGTCGAACAACGGCCAGTAATCTAACTTCTTCAGCCAGACGCGCGCGACTCGTCCGTGCGTGGAAAGCGGTAGACCCAGGCATTGTCAAACTGGCACACAAATATACCTCTGCGCTAGACTAGCGGCATGACCAACCCCTACGACTACTCCAACCGCGCCGGCGTCCGGCCGATCTCCTGGGACGACTTTCACGGGCTGGTGAAGGCGCTGGCCGTGGCCGTGGCTTCGTGGCGGCCGGAGGTGGTGCTGCCGGTGTTGCGCGGTGGGGCTTACCCCGGCGCGCTGCTGGCCCACATCCTGCAAGTGGAGGTCTACCCGGTGCGCCTGACGCGGCGACAGGATGACGTTGTCGTGCGCGAGTCGCCGCTGTGGCTGGTGGAGCCACCGGCAGCCGTGGCCGGGCGGCGCGTGCTGGTGGTCGACGAGATGTGCAGCACGGGCGAGACGCTGCGGCTGGTGCGCGAGCGGGCGCTGGCCCTGGACGCGGCCGAGGCGCGGACGGCGACGCTCTACGCCCACACCTGGGGCGCGGACGCCGTGGACTATACCGGCCTCATCACCGACGAGTTGGTGCTGAACCCGTGGGACCGCGAGATCTACCGCGACGGCGCGTTCCAGTTCCACCCGGAGTACGTCAGCGCGCTGGCGGAGCAGGGGTTGGTCGCCGAGCCGGCGCTGCTGATTGCGGCGACGCCGTTTGTGGCCGCCCGGGGGAGCTAGGATGGAACCGAGAGCGTATCGTGGCCACGACGACCGGGCGCGGATGCTGGCGCTGGCGACGCTGGCAGCCGGGGAGACGGTTCACGTCGTCGATTTGCCCTACCGGCTGGCCTCGTGGGCGTTCGATTGCCCGGAGACGACGGCCCTTTGGGAGCGGGACGGCGAACTGCTGGCCTGGGCCGCGTTACAAGCGCCGTTCTGGACGCTCGATTACGCCCTGCACCCGGCCGCGCCGGCGGATACGCTGGCGGCGCTGTTGGCCTGGGCCGACGGCGCGGCGGCGCGGTTGCGAGCCACGCCTTACGGCCGGCCGGTGTGGTTCGCCGGCGTGCCGGAGGGGCAGGGCGAGCGCCGGCGGGTCTTCGCCGCCGCCGGCTACAGCGACCAGAGCGGCGGCGACGAACCGTGGTCACAGGTGATCATGCGGCGCGCCGGCGAGGAGCCGCCGCCGGCTGTGGCCCTGCGGCCAGGCTTCGCCATCCGGCCACTGCGCGGCGCGGCCGAAGTGTTGGCCTACGTCGCTTTGCACCGCGCCGTCTTCGGCACGGAGAACATGACCGGACTGGCGGGCGGCGACGCTGCGCGCGCCCGGCTACCGGCCGGAGTTCGATCTGGTGGCCACCGACCCGGACGGCGAATTGGCCGCGTTTGTCATCGGCTGGCAGCACACGACGGCCGGCGGCCGGCTCATCGGCATGGTCGAGCCGTTCGGCGTGCGCGAGGACGCGCGGCGCTATGGGTTGGCGTGGGCGCTGATGTTCGAGTTGCTGCGACGCTTCGACGCCGCCGGCGTGGCCGAGGTGCGCGTCATGACTGACAACTACCGCGACACGGCCTTTGCTTTCTACAGCGGTTGCGGCTTTCAGGTGATCGACCGGGTGCTGATGCTCGGCAAAAAGGTGGACGACTGATGAGCGCTGTGGCGACGTACCGCGAACACCTGCGCCAGATGTGTGACTGGGAGTCGTTCCTGCTGGCGGAGTCGCGCCTGCCGGGGCCGCGGGCCAACCTTGACCTGGCCCAGGCGGCGGCCGACGAGGGCGACGCGACGCAGTTCCGCGCCTGGCTGGCCATCGGCGCGGACGAGGCCCCGGCCAATACGCCGGGCGAGTTTCTCCCGCTGTGCGGCGCGCTGGGCTTCGGCCGGCTGCTGGCTGAGGGCGACCGCGCGGCGCTGGCCGACATCCGCCGGGCGGCCAACGACCGGCGCTGGCGCGTGCGCGAGGGCGCGGCCATGGCCCTGCAACGCTGGGGCGCGGCCGACATGCCCGCGCTGCTGGCCGAGGCCGACGATTGGGCCGGCGGCACGCGGCTGGAGCAGCGGGCCATCGCCGCGGCGCTGTGCGAGCCGCCGCTGCTGACCGACGTGGCCACGGCCGAGCGCGTGCTGGACGTGCTCGACCGCATTACGGCCACGGTGCGCGGCGCGGCCGCCGTGTCCGGCACGGCCGAACGGCGCAGCGACGGCTTCGTCGCCCTGCGCAAGGGGCTGGGCTACTGCTGGAGCGTCGCCGTGGTGGCCGCGCCAGCGCGGGGCCAGGCGCTGATGGAGAAGTGGCTGGCCGACGAGGACAAGGACGTGCGCTGGATCATGCGCGAGAACCTGGGCAAGGCGCGACTGGCGCGGCTGGATGCCGACTGGCTGGCGCGGCAGCGCGCGCGACTGGAGGGCTGATATGGACAGGGAATTGACGCTCGCCCGCGTGGCCTTCCGGGCGCTGGGCGATGAGTGGCACGACCTGGTGCGCGCCGGCTACCATGACGACTACAACGGCATGGGCGAGCTGTACAGCGGCGTGACGACGGTCGAGGACAAGATCGCCCAGATGCAGCGTTGGGGCGAGGGCATCGACGCCTGGACGGCGCGGGATGACGGCCGACTGGCCGGTATCCTGACCGCCGCCGTCGACGACGACACCCTGACGGTCTATGATTTCTTCGTCGATCCGGCTTACCAGCGGCGGGGTATCGGCCGGACGCTGCTGACGACGGCGCTGGCCACGCCGGGCGTGCGCCAGGCCGCGGCAGAGATCAACCTGGCCAACGCCGCCTCACGGCGGCTGTTCGAGTCGCTGGGCTTTGCGCCACAGCAGACGGTCGGCTGGTACATCCGCGCCGGCGAGGAAGGCAGCGATGGACATCAGGCCGATGACACTGAGTGATTACGACGCCGTTATGGCGCTCATGAGTGGCGTGCCCGGCGTGGCCGTGCGCACCGCCGATTCGCCGCCGGCCATCGGCCGTTACCTGGAGCGCAACCCGGGGCTGAGTCTGGTGGCCGAAGACGGC
>DAOSMQ010000158.1:4724-5962 GCA_035372725.1 Promineifilum sp. (SeqCode) | reverse complement strand
GGGTCATCGTCGCGCCGATGTCGGCCAGGAAGCGACAGAGGATTTCGGCCGAGGAACTGGCCGCCGGCTCGACGATGTTGAACGCGCCGAAGCGGGTGTTGGTGATGTGGTGGTCGATGTTGGCCAGCGTCGGCTTCGGCTCCGGCAGACAGGCGTAGGCCCAGCCCATGCGCGACTCGTCGGCGCAATCGACAGCGACGACGAGGTCGTAGTTGGCGTCCGGGTTGGGCGCGCGGCGCACGTCGCCGGCCAGTGGCAGGTAATGGAAGCGCTGCGGCACGCTGTCGTCGCAGGCCAGCGTGACGCGCTTGCCAAGCTGCTGCAATGCCTGGCCCGTGGCCGTCAGTGAGCCGATGGCGTCGCCGTCGGGGTCGATGTGGGCAATGACCAGCACGCGGTTGGCTTTTTCGACGGCGAACTGGATCATTGGCTCCCCCTGTCGGCTGTGGCCGTGCCTACTCTTCTTCGTCGAGGTCGTCGGCTGCAGGCCGGTCGGCTGCGGGCCGGTCGGCCGACGGTTGGTCATCGGCTGGCGTCGCCGCGGCCATCAGCGCCGCCGACGTGGCTACGGCCTCTTCCGGCTTGATGTTCAGCTCGTTGAGCAGCTCATCCACCTCTTCGACGTAGCGCAGGCGCGGGTCCCACTCGAAACGCAATATCGGCGCGGTGCGCAGGTCCAGACCCTGGGCCAATGTGTGCCGCAGGAAGCCGGAGGCGCTCTGCAAGCCGGCCATGACCTCGTCGCGCTGCTCGTCGCCGCCCAGGGCGTTGACGAAGGCCGTGGCATACTGCAACTCGCGGTCGATCTGTACTTCGGTGACGGTCACGCCCGCCAGACGCGGGTCGCTGACCTCGCGCAGGAAGACCTCACTGAGAAGCTGTTGGATGAGTTCAGCCGTGCGCTCTTGTCTTATCTTGCTCATAGCTTCTTGCTCATAGCTTCTTGCTTATAGCTACGCCTCAACGCGCTGGGAAACGAAGAACTCGATGATGTCGCCGGGCTGGAAGTCCTCGAAGCCGTCCAGGCTGACGCCGAACTCGAAGCCCGCCTTCACCTCGCGCACGTTCTCTTGCAGATGCTTCAGGCTACTGATCGTGCCGCTGTGAAGCAGGCGGCTGTTGCGGACGACGCGGGCCCTGGCGTTGCGCCGCCCCTCGCCCGTGCGCATATAGCTGCCGGCGATGTTGCCCACGCCGCGAATCCTGAACACCTGGCGCACTTCGGCCCGGCCGATGAC
>DAOSMQ010000158.1:0-4624 GCA_035372725.1 Promineifilum sp. (SeqCode) | reverse complement strand
TGTTGCCCACGCCGCGAATCCTGAACACCTGGCGCACTTCGGCCCGGCCGATGACTACCTCCTCGAAGGTCGGAGCCAACATGCCCTTCATGGCCTTTTCCACGTCTTCGATCAGCTTGTAGATGATCGTGTAGGTGCGGATTTGCACCTCTTCGACAGCGGCGGCATTGCGGGCGATCGGGTCGGCATCGACGTTGAAGCCCAGGATAATGGCCCCGGACGCCGAGGCCAGCATGACGTCGCTCTCGGTGATGGGGCCGGTGGCGGCGCGCAGGATGTCAAGCTCGACTTCGCCGCCATCCAGCCGCTCCAGCGAGGTGACGATCGGCTCCAGCGAGCCTTGCACGTCGGCCTTAACGATCAAGTTAAGCGTCTTGACCTCGCCCTCAACCAGGCGGGCGAAGAATTCGTCCAGCGTCGGGCCGCGGCCGCGGCTGGTGGGCGTCACGCGGGCGGCCTCGCGCTCCTCGTCGATGATGCGGCGGGCAGTCTTCTCGCTATCCACGATACGGAACTGCTCGCCCGCCTCCGGGATACCGTCCAGGCCCGACACGGACACCGGCGTCGACGGGCCGGCTTCCTTGATGCGCTTGCCGGTGTAGTCATACATGGCCTTGATGCGGCCATAGTGTTCGCCGACCAGCATCGTGTCGCCCAGATGCAACGTGCCGTTCTGGACGAGAGCCGTGGTCATGATGCCCTTGCCGCGCTCGATCTTGGCTTCCAAAACCGTGCCCGCGGCCGGCGCGGTCGGGTTGGCGCGCGGGTCCACCTCTTCGGCCACCAACAGCACCGCCTCCAGCAGGTCGTCAATGCCCAGCTTCTCGCGCGCCGAGACGGGAATGACCATTGTGTCGCCGTCCCAGTCGTCGGGCGCCAGGCCCATTTCGCTGAGCTGCTGCTTAACGCGGTCGGGGCGCGCGCCGGGCAGATCGATCTTGTTCAGGGCGACGACGATAGGCACATGGGCGGCGCGGGCGTGGTCGACGGCTTCGCGCGTTTGCGGCATAACGCCGTCATCAGCGGCCACCACCAGGATGGCGATGTCGGTCGCCTGCGCCCCGCGGGCACGCATGGCCGTAAAGGCCTCGTGGCCGGGCGTATCCAGGAAGGTCACCAGCCGGCCGTCCTTGACTGTCTGGTAAGCGCCGATGTGCTGGGTAATGCCGCCCGCTTCGCCGGCAGTAACGTTGGTCTGGCGCACCACGTCCAGCAGCGAGGTCTTGCCGTGGTCAACGTGGCCGAGCATGGTGACGATAGGCGGCCGCGGCTGAAGGTCGCTACTGCGCTCGTCGGCCAGCACCTTACGCCAGCCGACCTTGGCCTCTTCGGCAACCGGTTCGGGAGCGGCCTCTTCGTGGGCGACGACATCATAGCCCATTTCGCCGGCAACGATGGCCGCGGTCTCGAAGTCGATCTGCTGGTTGATATTGGCCATGATGCCATTGGCCATCAACTCCTTAATGACATTGATCGGACTCACGCCCATCAGTGTCGCCAGCTCGCGTACGGTCACGAATGCCGGAATCTCGATTAGTGTTCTTGTCTCTGCCATACCTTACTGCCTTTCCGCCCAAAACAAAACTGTCCGCTCATGATCCGGCCTGGGCCGGCGCTGGCCGCCGCGGGTCAGCGGCGATAGCCGCCAACTCCGCCTCAGTCACCTGCGCGTTCAGCGCCTGATTGAGTATCGCCGCCTGCCTGGTCGCGCGCTCCCAACACGACGGCTGGTCGCACAAATAGGCCCCGCGGCCGTTGCGCTTGCCGGTCGGGTCGATCAGGACGCCGCTGTCGGCCGTGCGTACCACGCGCGTCAGGCGACGCTTGTCCACCTGCCGCCGGCAGACGACGCACGTCCGCTGGGGCACGTGGCGCGCACGGCGCGGTGAGTGCCCTGATCCCTGTCCGGTCATCGTTTTAGATATCCACACCCAGGTCTTCGTCTTCCCAGGCCGGGCGCTTGCCGCCCTTGCGCTTGCGGTCGACGACGACTTGATTCAGTTCCTCATTATAGACCAACGGTTGGCCCTTGCGCTTCTTGCGCTTGGCCTCTTCCTCGGCTGTCTCTTCGGCGGCGGGCCGCACGACGACGACGGCCGGTTTCTTCTTCGGCTCCGGCTTGGCCGGGGCCTCTTCCTTCACGAAGATGGTGGCCGACAGGTCGTCGATGGGCGTCAGCGTCTCCTCTACTTCCGGCTCGACCTCGTCCAACGACAGCACGCCGGCGATTTCCATCCGGTCGAGCGTCTCGTCGTCGAAGGCCAGTTCCTCCTCTTCGGGCAGGATGATGTCGGGCACGGCCGTGACCATATCTTCCATCTGATAGATGCGGTCGATGATCGGTAGTTCCTCGACTTGCAGCACTTCCTCGACGACTTCCTCCGGCATGGCCGGCGTGACCTCGTCGATTGATTCGACGGGGGCCATCCCGGCCGCCTCGGCCGCGGCCACGGCGTCAATCTGCGCCGACTGGTAGGCGGCCAGCGTGTCCTTGACCGTCTCCAGCGCCTTCTCGCCCAGACCGCGCAGCTTCAGGAAGTAGTCGTCGCCCATCTCCAGAATGTAGATCAGGTCGCCAACGGTGTTGACGTTTGTATCTAGCAGCAGGTTATGGATGCGGCCGGGCAGGTCGAGCACGTCCAGCGGCTGCTCCCAGGCCGTCTCCGGCACGCGCTTGCGCAACTCGGCGCGCTGCTTGCGCACCACGTCGAACTCCTGTGCCCGCTGGGCCATGATGCGCCCCTCGATGTTGGCCACCAGCCGGTCGAGCGTCTGGTAATCCTCGGCGGTGATGGGCCGACCGGTCTGCTTCTTGTCCAGGATGTTGGCCACCTGGTTCATCAGCGTCGTGTCCTGGGCGATGCGCGGATCGACGGACGGGTGGTCGAGGTTGTTGAGCGCCTCGGAGGCGGCCTCGGTCAGATTCTTGATGTCGATGCGCCAGCCGGTCAGCTTGGCGGCCAGACGGGCGTTCTGGCCCTCGCGGCCAATGGCCAGCGACAACTGGTCATCGGGCACGATGACCACGGCCGTCTTGCCTTCCTCCGGGTGCTCCTCCAGAAAGACATGCGAGACGCGCGCCGGGCTGAGGGCCTTGGCGATGAAGACGCGCTGGTCGCCGTCCCACTCGATGACGTCGATCTTCTCGTCGTTCAACTCGCGGACGATGCTCTGGATGCGGACGCCGCGCATGCCGACGCACGCGCCGACGGGGTCAACGCCGTGCTGCAACGCCTGGACGGCGACCTTGGAGCGCTGGCCCGCCTCGCGGGCGATGCTCTTGATCTCTACCTGGCCGTTGTAGATCTCCGGCACTTCCAACTCTAGCAGCCGGCGCAGCAGATTGCGGTGGTTGCGGCTGACGACGATCTGCGGGCCGCGGCTGGTGCGGCGCACTTCGAGCACGTAGACGCGAATCTTGTCGTGGGCGCGGTAGCGTTCGCCCTGCACCTGCTGGCTCTTGGGTAGCATGGCTTCGGTGCGGCCCAGGCCGATGGTGATGTGCTGGCCGCTGATGCTCTGCACCGTGCCATTGACCAGCTCGCCCTCGCGGCCACTGAAGTCCTCGAAGAGGTGCTCGCGCTCGGCCTCGCGGACGCGCTGGAGCAAGACCTGCTTGGCCGTCTGCGCGGCAATACGGCCGAAGCTCTCCGTGGTGCTATCGACCATAACCACGTCGCCCAGTTCGGCGGTGGTGTGGCCCTCTTGGCGCGCCGCGGTCAGCGTGACCTCGGTGCGGTTGTCCATCACATCGTCAACGACCTCTTTCTCGGTGAAGATCGTTGGTTCGCCGGTGCGCGGGTCGATTTCCACAGTGACGTGCTGGTTGCTGCTCAGGTTCGCGTCGCGTCGGTAGGCGGAAACGAGGGCTGTCTTCAGGGCTTCGAAGACGTCCTCTTTGGGGAGACCCCGGGACTCACAGATTTCGTTGAACGCCAGAATAAATTCGCTTTTCATGGAACTCGTTCCAACCACCTATTCAGTTTTTATCTACAGTACAATCGCCACAGACCTTCCAAGCAAGAAACAAAAAAAGTGGGGGTGCCCACTTTTTCCATCGCTCGCTCGCCCGCAGACTGTAGTGAAGGGAGTATAGCACGATGGCCGCAAAGTGACAAGGGGCTAGGGGTTAGGGGTTGGGGGCTAGGAGGTCAGGTTCCAAGGGTCAGGTTGCAGGGGGAAGAGCGTTCTTCCCTAGCCCCTGGCCCCTAGCCCCTAATAGCAGCCCGTCCAGATCGGCGGCCACCTCGGCCAGCGACGGGTAGCGGCGATAGGCGCAGGGGAAGGCGGCGGCGCGGGTCATGTCCGTGGGCACGGCCAGGACGCGCGCCCCGGCGGCCGCGGCCGCCTCGCAACCGATGGGCGTGTCCTCCAGCGCCAGGCAGGCCGCCGGGTTGACGCCCAACCGCGCAGCGGCCAGCAGGTACAACTCAGGCGATGGCTTGCCCCGCGTGACCTCGTCGCCGCCGGCCAGCGCCCCATAGCGCCCGGCCAGGCCCATCTGACCCAGGATGTGGGCGGCCACGTCGCGCGGCGTTGACGTGGCCACGGCCCAGGGCAGGCCGCGCGCGTCCAGCGCGTCCAGCAGCGCCCCCAGACCGGGCATCACCGGCACGCCGTTGGC
>DAOSMQ010000157.1:0-5995 GCA_035372725.1 Promineifilum sp. (SeqCode) | reverse complement strand
GTGGACTTGCCCCGCGGGCGCTTTCTCTTCGCCGCCGGCTGGTGGCTGGCCGCCGTCGTCTGGGCGTGGCTGCGGCTTGGCCCCGGTCACCGGCACTGGCTGCGCCTGGGGCCGGCGTTCGTTGCCGCGGCGCTGCTGCCCGTCTACCTGCTGACCATGTCCTCGGCCGTCGGCGCGGCGGACACGTTCGAGTTCCAGGTCGTCGCCCCACAACTCGGCATCGCCCACCCCACCGGCTACCCGCTCTACCTGCTGCTGGGCAAGCTGTTCTCGCTGCTGCCCGTGGGCACGGTCGCCTGGCGGCTCAACTTCGCCTCGGCCGTCTACGCCACGCTGGCGGCCATCGTCGTCTTCCGTCTGGCCCACGACCTGCTCGACCGGCCGTTGCCCGCGCTGGCCGGGGCGGTGGCGCTGGGGCTGACGCCGGTGGTGTGGAGCCAGGCCATCGTCGCCGAGGTCTACACGCTGCACGCGCTGCTCGTCGCCGTGGCGCTGGGGCTGATGCTGCGGCTGGTGACGGAGCGCCGGGCGCGCTCCACCGACCGGCGCAAGACAGTCGTAGCCCTGGCTTTCACCATCGGCCTGGGGCTGACCAACCACCTGACCAGCGTCTTCCTGCTGCCGCCGGCGGCGTTGGCCGTCGCCCTGCGGCTGTGGCGCGACCGCGGCGAGCGGCAGCGCGATCTGTCCGTGCAGCCGATCATGCGCGTGCTGGTGGTCGTCCTCGCCTTCGCCGCGCCGCTGCTGCTCTACCTGTACCTGCCGCTGCGCTGGCGGGCGGTCAACGGCGAGCCGATGGGCGCGGCGCGGTTCGTCGAATGGGTCGCCGGCGGGCGCTTCCAGGGGGCGTTGCAGCCACTGGCCTGGCTGCGCGACCCGGCCCGCTGGGGAATCGTCGGGCGGTTGCTGCTGGATGCCTGGGGCGTCGTCTTCCTGCTGTTGGCGCTGGTTGGGCTGGCGTGGATGCTGTGGCGGGCATGGCGGGCGGCGGCAGTGCTGGCGCTGGCCGCGGCCGGCTTCCTCTTCTACGCTCTCAACTACTACGTGCCCGATCTGGCCGTCTTCCTCATCGCCGCGCACGTGGTCGTGGCCGTGTTCGTCGCCGCCGGGCTGACGGCCATTGTCGCCGCGCTGGAGGCCGTGGGCCGGCGGGCGCGCGGGCAAGCGGAGGGCGTCGCCCATTGGGCGGCCGCGGGCGTCTTCGTCCTGGCCCTGCTGCCGCTGCTCCTCGCCGCCGGCGGGGCGCAAGCCAACGCCGGCCACTGGCACGCGCTCGACCAGTCGGCCGACGACGGTGGCGAACCGTGGGCACGGGTGGCGCTGGCCGGGCCGCTGGCCCACGGCGCGGCCGTGCTGGCCGACAGCGAGAAGATCGCCCCGCTCTACTACCTGCAACAGATCGAAGGGCTGCGGCCCGACCTCGACATCATGGTGCTGCCCGACGAGGCCGCCTACCGGGCCGAGGTGGACGCCCGGCTGGCCGCGGGCGGGGCGGTCTACCTGGCCCGCTATCTGCCCGGTCTGGCCGGCGTCTACACCCTGCGCTCGGCCGGGCCGCTGGTCGAGGTGAGCACGGTGCCGCTGACAGCCCTGCCCGACGACGCCACGCCGGCCAGCGTGACTGTCGGCCCGTTGCGCTTACTGGGCTACCAGGTCGGGGCCGCGCCAGACGAAGACGCGGCCGTGGCCATCACCCTCTTCTGGACGCAAGCCGGCCCCGCGGCGGATAGCGACCCGTCGGCGGCGCTGCATCTGCGCTGGGCCAACCCCTTCACCGGGGCCGCAGCGCCCGTCGTCAGCGGCCAATACCCTGTCGGCAACACCTACCCGATCAACGCCTGGCGGCCGGGCGAAATCGTGGCCGACTACTACATCTTGCCGCGGCCGCTCTTCGACTGCGCCGACGCGGCCGGCTGCCCCGTGGCGTTGCAGGCCGCCGTCGCGCCGCGCTTTGGCGGCGACGCGCCGGCGTGGACGACACTGGCCCGGCTGCCGCTGCGCCCGCCGGCCGGCCCGGTAGCGGGGCCGGCGTTCCGGGCCATGTTGGGCGCGTTCCTGCTCGACGGGGCGACGTTCCCGCCGCAGGTGCGGCCGGGAACGCCCCTGGCGATTCGCTACAGTGGCTACGGCGGCGGGACGACGCCGGCATTTGCTCTGCGGCCGGCGGCTGTGGCCGACGAGGCCGCGCCAGGCGGGGGCGTCATCTCGCTCCTGCCCGCCGGCGCGTCGCGGCAATACGCGGCCGAGCTGGCCACCGATCTGCCGGCCGGCCGCTACCGGCTGATGGCCCGGCCGGGCACGGGTGGGGCGGCGCTGTGCGGCTGGCTGTCGCCGCCGCGCGCCGGCTGCACTCTGGGCGAGGTCGAAATCAGCGGCGCGCCGCTGCCGGAGGGCGCGGCCAACTTCGACGACCGTGCGGCCCTGCTCGCTGTCGCCGTAGACGCGGACGGGCTTGTGCCCGGCGGGCAGTTGCCGGTGACGCTGACCTGGCAGGGGTTGGCGCCCATGACCGAGAACTACACCGTCTTTGTGCAGGTGCTCGACGCGGCCGATCGCCTCGTCGGGCAGGTGGATGCCTGGCCGGTGCAGGGCACTTTCCCCACCAGCCAGTGGACGCCGGGTGAGGTTGTGCGCGACCCTTACCTCGTGCGACTGGCGGCCGAGCTACCGCCGGGCGACTACCGGCTGCACGTCGGGTTATACCTGTTGGCGACGATGGCGCGGCTGCCGGTGCTGGACGCCAGCGGCGCGGCGGTGGATGACAAGGTGGAAGTCCCTATCCGGTGAGGCCAATGGAAAGAGCGATTATCGGCTTTGAGCAGGATGAATTGGGCGATTGGCGGGCGATTCTGGTCTGTGGTCACCGCCAGCACGTGCGCCACAACCCGCCGTTCGTCGACCGGGCGTGGGTGCTGACCGAAGAGGGCCGGAGCCGCTTTCTGGGCGTCGCTCTGGCCTGCAAGGCGTGCGACGAGGGCGAGCCGGTGAATGATGCCCCGGTTTCGGCCGCGAGGCTGGAGGCCATCTACGCCCAGTTTCACGCCGACCTGCGGCGCTTCGTCCTGTCGCGCGGGGCTGATCCCGGCGCGGCCGAGGACATCCTGTGGCGCGCCGGCCAGGAGATTCAGAGCCGCGCCGACGATCTGGGCGAGAGTGAAGGGCTGGCAACCTGGCTCGACGCGATCATCCGGGACGCAATCACCGCTTACTATCGCGCCATGCCGCCGGGTGTCGAACGGTCTGAATCGGCGGCCCTGGCCAGGACGGACGAGGACGGCGACGTGACTGCGTTAGGCTCCGCCGTCCGCGGGCTACTAGACTGCCTGCCGGGGGAATACCGCCAGGCGCTCATCCTGACCGATTACCACGGCCTGTCGCCGGGCGACATTGCCGGCCGGCTGGACATCGCCCCGGCGGCGGCCGAGGCGCGCATTCGGCGCGGCCGCGCCATGTTGCGCGAGGCGCTGCTGGACTGGGGCCAGTTCCTCAGCCGTCCGTTTTAGTGAGTGGGCTAATTGGCGTCGTGCCCGGTCGCGTTGCGCGCGAGCAGTGCCGCCTCGACGCGGTTGCGCACCTGGAGCTTCTCCATGATGATGGTCATGTAGTGCTTAACCGTCTTCTCGCTCAGGTGCAACTGGTCGCCCACTTCGCGGTTGCTCAGCCCGGCGGCGACGCAATCGAGGATCTGGCGCTCGCGCTCGGTCAGCGCGTCGAGCGGGTTGGCATGGCGCGACGGCCGGCGGGCGGCGGTCATGTCGCTGAGGAGCCTGGCCGCCAGCGCGGGCATGACGTAGCCCTCGCCGGCGTGGACGGAGCGGACGATGCCCACCAACTCCCGCGCGGCAACCCCCTTGAGCACGTAGCCACGCGCGCCCGCCTTCATGGCCGCGGTCAAGTCGTCTTCCTCGTCGGAGGCGGTCAGCATGATGATGCCAATGGCGCTGTTGGCCGCGGCGACCTGCTGGGCGGCCTGAGCGCCGCCGCCACCGGGGATATTGACGTCCAGCAGCATCAGATCGGGGGCCAGTTCGCGCGCCAGGCGCACGGCATCGCCCACGTTCTCGCCCTGACCGATGATTTCGATGTCGGGCTGGGCGGCCAGAGTGATGGCCACGCCCTCGCGGAAGAGAGGATGATCGTCAATGAGGACGATGCGGATGGTCTCGCTCATGTTACTTCCTCCTCACCGGCCAGCGACAGGTCGGCGATGACGCGCGTGCCCTGGCCGGGGGCGCTCTCCACGCGGAAGTTCCCGCCCAGGCTCTCGACGCGCTCGCGCATGCCCGCCAGCCCCAGATGGTCGTCCCCGGCGGCGCTGTCCGCCTGGCCGAAGCCGGCGCCGCCGTCGGCAACCTCAATGTGGAGCCGTCCGGCGTCGTAGCAGAGCGTGACGCGCTGGTCGATGCCGCCGGCGTGGCGATAAGCGTTGTGCAACGCCTCCTGAACCAGCCGGTAGATCGTGATCTTGACCGGCAGTGAGGCCCGCTCCGGCGTGCCGTCCAGGTCTAGCACCACCTCTGTGCCGCTGCGCTGCTGGTGAACGCGGACGGCCCGCGCCAACGTCTCCGGCAGGGTCAGCGCGCCGAGTTGCGGCACGCCCATGCCCGACGACAGGGCGCGAATCTCCAACAGCGCCCGTTGCATCGAAGCCTGAACCATGTCCAGGTCGTGGACGATGGCGGGCGCGGCGTCGCCGCCGGTCTTGCCGTCGCCGGCAGTCTTACCGTCGTCCACCTGAGCGACAACATTGTCGAGGCGCAGCAGTGCCAGGCCGATGTCCTGCACCGGGCCGTCGTGCAGCTCGGCGCTGATGCGACGCAGGACGCGCTCGTTGAGGGCCGTTGTGCGCGCCGCGGCGCGCTGGACGCGCTGGTGTAAGGCTGTGTTCTGGTCTAGCAGATCGGTCAACTGCTTCACCTGACGACTGAGGGCGGCCTGCTGGCGGTCGATGGTGTCGCCGGCGCGGCCGACAAAGCCGGCCAACAGCAGGTAGATCACCAACATCGACGCGCCCACGACCAGCCAGGTGCGCCCCTGGGCCAGGGAGATGTCGCGCTCCAATTCGTCCACTGTCTGATAGAACTCGGCCACAGCGATGATTTCGTCGCTGTTCTCCAAACGCACGGGCGCGTATGTCTCCAGCAGGTGGGCGCGCTGGGTGCGCTCCAGCGCGTTCTCGACGTCCTTCAGATCGCTGATCTGCGAGCTGACCTGGCCACTCCAGGCGCGCGTCAGTTCCTCGCCAACGGGGAAGACCTGGCCGATGGTGGCCGGCTCAGCGCTGTAGAGCACCTTGCCGGTGGCGTCCCAGACCTTGAAGGAGAGGATTTGCCGGCCGAGCGGGGTGTCGTCGAGCAGGCGGTCGAGGGTGGCGATGTGGTCGGGCGTCAGTGTGTCGGAGGTCGATAGCTCCTGTAAGTTGGGCGCGATGAAGCTATCAACGAAGAGAGCGGTGGTCTCGGCCGTGCGGCTGACCACACTCTGTTCGATTTGCCTTACCGCCCAGCGGCCGAGGCCCAGCGCGGCAGCCACCAGGATAATGAGGCTGGCGATCATAAACTGTTGTGTCAGACTCAGACGGCTTAAAGCGGTTGAACGCATCATCTGGCTATCCAGCGATCAGACCAAAGTCGGAGCGAATTCAGACCTGTGGCCCGGCGATCTTTCCAACCTTGGCCCGATTCATTGCTTCGCGCGACATGCTATTCTCATTGTTAGATAGCTTGGTCAACACGGCAGTGCCGGAGTGACCGAAACCAAATCAAAAACAGTGGATAAGGAGAGCTAACATGTACGTGACGAAAGGATGGGCAAAGGTAACGATTCTGGCTGCTTTGCTGGCCGCTTTGCTTCTGGGAACCTTTATGTTCGCGCCGGCGGCCCACGCCAAAGGCGGCGACGCCACCCGCATCGCCCTCAAGGGTAGCGCGCAGTACCCGAACGTCAAGGGCACGGCCAAGTACAAGGCCGCTGGCGGCGAGCGGGAGTTCCAGGT
>DAOSMQ010000156.1:0-6007 GCA_035372725.1 Promineifilum sp. (SeqCode) | reverse complement strand
TGGCGTTGCTGGCCGGCTATGGCGCGGCCTGGCTGGTGCGCCGCGGCCGGGCCGGGCAGGTGGCCGCGGCGGCATTGGGCGCGCTCATCATCTTCGAGGGCGTCATTGTGCCCTACCGGGACTTCACGCCCGTGTCGGCCAACGATCGTGCCGTCAACGCCTGGTTGGCCGCGCAGCCACAGGGCACGGCCGTCATTGAATATCCGCTGCCGTGGGTGAACACCCTGGCCATGTATAGCCAGTCGTTGCACGGCCAACAAGTTGTCAACGGCTTCATGTCCTTCATGCCGACGTTCCTGACCGAGGCAAGCGCGCAACTGGGCGAGTGGCCCAACGAGAACGCGCTGCCCCTCTTGCGCGAATGGGGCGTCGATTACGTGCTCGTGAGCGGCTTGCCGCAAGTGGAGGTGTACCGCGATACCATCCTGCCCAGCATTGAGACCCTTGATGGCCTGTGCCTGGTGCAGCGCTTTCCCGACGCTCTGGCCATGATGGACTTTCGCGAAACCCTCGTCTTCGCCGTGGTGGAACCGGGCGTCGCCTGCCCGCCGCTCTCAGCCCGCTGATTCATTGCCCTGAGATGGCCATGGTTGACGCTATCGAGAAGCCGTCCGCGGCCATCACGCCGGCGCGTTCGCGCTATCCCCACCTCCTGCCGGCGCTGTTCTTCCTGCTACTGGTGCTCGTGGCCAACTTCCCGCTGGCGACGCACCTGAATAGCCACGTGGTTAGCAGCGCCGCCGACGATACCTTCGAGGTGCTCTGGCAACTGGTGGCCACGGAGCGGGCCGTCTTCAAGACGCACACCAATCCGTTCTTCACGCCCGACGTCTTCTACCCCCACGGCTGGTATCTGGCCAGCGGGGCACAGCCGACGTGGTACTACACGCTGCTGTCGCCGCTGACGGCCGCGGTCGGGCCGGTGGCGACCTACAACCTTATCTCCCTGGGTACGTTCGTCGCCGCTGGCTTCGGCGTCTATCTGCTGGGGCAGTGGCTGACGGGCCGGCGGCTGGCCGGGGTCATCGCCGGCTGCGCCTACATCCTGGCCCCGTTCTTCACCGCCCGCGTCGGTGGCCACACCCACGTGCTCTTCGCCATGATGTTTCTGCCCTACGCCCTGGGGGCGACGTTGCGGGCTATGGTCGCGCCGGCGCGGGCGTGGCGCTGGGTGGTCCTGGGCGGCGTCGCCCTGGCGGCGACGATCCTGTCGCACTGGTACTTCCTGTTCATCGCCACCCTGCCGGTCGTCGCCGCGGCGCTGAGCGTCCACTCGACGGTGGCCTGGCGGGCGCGGTTGGCGCGGCTGGCCGTATTGGGCGGCATCGCCCTGGCGCTCATCTCCCCGGCGCTGCTGCTGACCCAGCAGGCGCGCGCGGCCATGTTCCCACAGGGGGGCACGTTCCGTCTGTCCGACATCGAACTCCACGGCATCAGCCCCGACTACTACCTCGGCCCCAACCCGCTGAACCCGTGGCTGCGGGCCTGGGCGGGCCGCGTTTTCCCCGTGCACGGCGAGGCCGACATCGCCGCGCTGGGCTATACCACGCTGGCGCTGGCCATCGCCGGTCTGCTGGCCACGCCCCGGCGGCAAACGCGGCCGTTTGTGGTCATGGGCCTGCTCGCCTTTGTGCTCAGCCTGGGGGCGACACTGCGCTGGCGCGGCGAGCGCGTGCTTGTGGCCGCGCCGCCGTGGCTTGTCCGCCTCGTCTCGCCGCTGACGCGCGACCTGGTGTTGCCGGCCGGGCAGTTGCCTGTCCTGCTGCCCAACGTCCTGCTCTACTACGCCCTGCCGTTCTACTCCTCTCTGCGCGTCTGGGCGCGCTACGCCGCGCCGCTGCAACTGGCCATGGCCCTGCTGGCCGGCTTCGGCGCGGCCTGGTTGCTGGGGCGGGGGCGATGGGGGGCCGTGCTGGCCGTCGTGCTAGGCGGGCTGCTTGTCTTGGAGGGCTGGACGCTACCCTATATTACCTTCAACGACGTGGCCATCAACGACCGCACGGTCAACGACTGGTTGGCGGCGCGGCCGGAAGGCACGGCCATCATCGAGTACCCGCGGCCGTGGGTGGACACGACGGCCATGTATAGCCAGGCGCTTCACGGCCAGAGCGTGGTCAACGGCTACATGTCCTTCATGCCTGACTACCTGGCTCACGTGGACGGCCAACTGGGCGAGTGGCCCAGCAAGGCGGCCATCCCCCTTTACCGCGAGTGGGGCATCGACTACGTTGTCGTCAGCCGCATGGACAACGACGCCGCTTTTCGCGAGACGATCTGGCCGGAAATCAGCGCCATCGGCGCGCTCTGCCCTGTGGCGGACTTCCCCGACGCTTTCCGCTTCCACGACTTCACCGCCACGGCCGTCTTCGCCGTGCGCCCCTTCCCCGGCGCGCCCTGCCCGACCCCATAGGCAAACAAAAAGCGCGTCCTTGGGGCGACGCGCTCTTTGCGTAAGGAGGGTCAGAAACGGTGGGCCATCGGGGCTACCGGTGGCCCACCGGAAGCAAGGGAGTGGCCTGGCTTAAGCGCCGAAGCTCGTGTCTGTCGTCGTCGCGTCCGGGGTGGTGCTATCCGGGGTCGTTGTATCCGGGACGACCAACGAATCGCCGAAGCCGCGTCCGCCGCCGTGGCCGTGGCCGCCGCCGTGGCCGCCGTGGCCGCCGCCAAAGCCGAAGTTAAAGGTCGTCGTCGGCAGCTGGGCCAGTAGCGCGTCGGCTTGGGCCTGAGTGATGTCACCGGCGGCTACCGCCGCGGCAATGGCCGTCTCATAGGCCGACCGCACCGTGGCGTTCAGCGCGTCGGTGTCGAGATAGTAGCCGGCCGCCTTTTGGGCCACCAGCAGATCGGCCTGAGCCTGGGTCAACTCGCCAGCGGTCACACGGTCGGCCACTTCGGCCTTGTAGACGGCCAGCTTGGCCGCTTGCAGCTCATCCAGGCTGATGCCCAGAGCCGCGGCCAGGAACACGTTCTTGTCGTAGCCGAAGCGACTGCCGTGCAGGCCGCTGCTCGCGGCTTTCAAGGCCGCGCCTTCTTCGGCGGTGATCTTGCCGTCGGCTACCGCCTGGTCGATGATGGCGATCCGGGCCTCTTCCTCGGCCGCCTGTAGCTCTGCCAGGGTGATACCCAGCTGGTCGGCCAGGGCCTGGTCATCGTCGCTGATGCTCGTGCTGGGCGTGGTCGCGTCCGGCACGGTGGTGGACGGCGCGCTCGGGGTCGCTGTCTGGGCAAACGTCGCCGTGGCGACGCCGCCGAGCAGCCCCAGGGCCACCAAACCACCGATCAAAACGTTCGTCACTTTCTTGGGAACCATCTTACACGATCTCCTTGTTCTGTTTGCGCCGCTCGCGGGGAGGGCGCTGGTTTTTTGTTTCACTGTCCACAGGATAGCCGCCAAATGTTCAGACAATTTAAGGATGTTGTTGGGAACCTGTTGGCGGTTGCCTAGTGGCAGATGAGTTGCGCCGGCTCCGTTCGCCGCCAGCCATTGACGTACAGGGTGAAGCCATTGGTGACGATGCTGTCCGGGCTGCCGTTGAACGCGGTCACGTGGGTGCCGGCGTCGATGGTGTTGGCAATGAGGTGGCGCGATTCTCCAGAATCGCGGAGGGCGCGATTCGGGAGAATCGCGCCACGGCATGTTATAATGGATATTGGGAGACGAGAGACACTATGGTCAATCTAGACGCTATCCATTGGCCTTCTACCGAATTGAATGGAAGTCGTCAGCGGCTGAAGAACTGAAGCGTCTGCCGCGTGATGTCATTCCGCACATCGTTGCCACGCCCACTTGCCCCTGAGAGCAAACATCATGGACCCCATCAACCTCTACGAGTATGAAGCCCTCGCCCAGGCCCGATTGACGTCGATGGCCTACGACTACTACGCCAGCGGCGCTCATGACGAGATCACCCTGCGCGAGAACCACGCCGCCTACGACCGTATCGCCCTGCGCTATCGCGTCCTGCGCGACATCAGCCAACGCAGCACGGCTACGACCGTCCTCGGCCACAACCTGAGCATGCCCGTGCTCGTCGCCCCGACCGCCTTCCACAAGCTGGCCCACCCCGAGGGCGAAGTGGCCACCGTCCGCGCCGCGGGCCACGCTGGCACGCTGATGATCCTCAGCACCCTCTCGACGACCTCTATCGAGGACGTGCTGGCCGCGGCCACCGGGCCGGTGTGGTTCCAACTCTACGTCTATAAAGACCGCGGGGCGACGAAGGCGCTGGTGGAGCGGGCCGAGGCGGCCGGCTGCGCGGCGCTGGCCCTGACCGTGGACGCGCAGGTCTGGGGCCGCCGCGAGCGCGACGTGCGCAACCGCTTCCAGCTGCCGGCCGGGCTGTCGGTCAAGAACCTGATGCCCGCCGGGCAGGAGGCGTTTCCCAAGGAGGCCCAGGACTCCGGGCTGGCGGCCTACGTCGCGTCGCTGTTCGACCAGACGCTGTCGTGGAAGGACGTCGAGTGGCTGTGTGGCCTGACGAAGTTGCCGGTGCTGTTGAAAGGCGTCGTCCACCCGGAGGACGCGCGGCAGGCGGCCGACTATGGTGCCGCCGGCGTCATCGTCAGCAACCACGGCGGCCGGCAACTGGACACGGCCCCGGCGACGATCGCCGCGCTGCCCGACATCGTCGATGCCGTGGCCGGGCGCGTCGAGGTGCTGATCGATGGCGGTATCCGCCGGGGCACGGACGTGGTTAAGGCCCTGGCCTATGGCGCGCGGGCGGTGGCTGTTGGCCGGCCGGTGTTGTGGGGGCTGGCCGCCGACGGCCAGCGCGGCGTCGAGCGCGTGCTGGACATCCTGCGCTTCGAGGTTGACCTGGCGATGGGGTTGTGTGGCTGCGCCAGCGTGGCGGAGATCGGCCGGGACTTACTGGGCTGAGCCTTGACGCCCTGCGTTTGTTGCGCGGGCCGCCCCGCGCCGCCCGGCCCCGCGGCCCGGAACTGAACAGGGGTTTGCCCTATGACCACGCCAACCGACATCCCGGTTCCATTGCGCCGATCCGGTGAGGTGGATGCCTCGCCGGCCGCTGCGACCCGTCTCCATTTTCTCGACCACCTGCGCGCGGTCATCATCCTGCTGGTCATCCTGTTGCACGCCAGCATGACCTACATGGCTTACCCGCCGGAGTGGTGGTATGTCATCGAGCCGCGGAATAGCCTGGCGCTGACGGGGCTGGTGCTGCTGCTGGACGTGCCCAACATGCAAATCCTGTTCTTCATCGCCGGGTTCTTTGCCTACGGGTCGCTTGAGAAATACGGCCCGGCCCGGTTTCTGCGCCAGAAGGCGCTGCGCCTGGGTTTGCCCTGGCTGGTCGGCGTCGTCTTTCTCGCGCCGCTGGTCACCTATCTGATCCCGTACTCGCGTGGCATCGCGCCGCCCTACCTCCAATTTTGGGCGGTCGACTTCTGGGGCGTCTATTACCAGCAGTCGGTCTACTGGTTCCTGGGGATGCTGTTGCTCCTGTTTGCGCTTCTGGCCGCGTTCTACCACGGCGAGCCGAGCCTGCAAGCGATCCCGCGCCGGGCGCAGATGCCGGATAGTAAGTTCCTGGCCAAGTTCTGGGCCTTCATGACGCTCTGGTACGTCGTCGCCGGCGCGGTGGTGCCGCCGGATACCTGGCTGAATGCCCTGAAGGTGATCGTCTACCAGCCGGCGCGCCTGGGCCTCTACGTCGGTTACTTCGTTCTGGGCCTCATCGCCGACCGGCGGGGCTGGTTTCGCGCCGGCGGCTACCAGCCAGACCTGGAGTTCTGGGGGCCGGCGGCGTTCATGTCGGCCGCCGGGTACGTGGGCCTGCGCCTCAGCGGGATAGAGGGCGGCGTCGCCCTCCTGGCCGTCGAGGCCATGCTCTTCAATGCCCTGTGTCTGTCGGCGCTCATGGCCGGGGTGGCGCTCTTCCAGACGCGGGTGAATCGCCCCACGCGCGTCTGGGCCAGCCTCGACCGCAACGCCTATGCCATCTACTATCTCCATCCCCTCGTCCTCTACCCGGCGACTTACCTGGCT
>DAOSMQ010000155.1:0-6008 GCA_035372725.1 Promineifilum sp. (SeqCode) | reverse complement strand
AGGGGGCCATCAGCGCTGTCCAACTCGTAGTGCCAGCCTTCCTGGGCCAGCTTCTCCGGCGTCATCAGCGGGTGGAAGACGGCGTCGGCGTAGACATCGAGCAGATTGTAGAAGTCTTGCAGGTTGGTGCTGGCCGCCGGATAGACCGTCTTGTCGGGGTAGGTCATGGCGTTGATGAACGTCGCCAGCGAGCCTTTGACCATCTCGAAGAAGGGGTCTTTGAGCGGGTACTTCTCCGAGCCGGCCAGGACGACGTGCTCCAGGATGTGGGCCAGGCCAGTCGAGTCGGCCGGCGGCGTGCGGAAGGTGATGCCGAAGACTTTGTTCTCGTCGTCGTTCTCCAGCGACAGCAGTTCCGCGCCGGTGCGCACGTGCCGCCACAGGCGGGCGCGCGTGTTCAGTTCGGGAACCATCTCCTCGCGAAGTAGTTCGAAGCCGTAGATGACGGTCATGATTAACTCCTGGGTTGAGGGGCTAGTGGTCGCCGGCTTATGACCCACGGGCCGCCCGCACTTCCTCGCGCACGATGCGGCGCAGACGAGCTTCCAGATCCTCGGCCTCCATCGCCCGTCGCAGCGTTTCGTTGATGAGCGTCTGGTAGCCGCGTTCGCCGGCCTGGGCCTTGAAATACTCGATCAGCCTCGTGTCGAGCATGATGGTCACGCGTTGCTTGCGTGGGGCAGGCTGGCGACCGACACGGAATGTCGCCCGGTCGAGATCGGCCTGGGTAATCGTCGGGTAGTCGTCGGGATCGTCGTCAGAGATTGGTGAAGAAAAGGAGTTGCTCATTGGCTTCAGCCTCGCGCATAGAAATGACCCGGATTTCGTCCTCCGTCTCCGTGTGGACGATGACCACTACTTTTTCGCGCAAAAGACCCAGTGTAACCCAGCGCCGCTCGCCATAATCGCGGCGATCATCTTCGAACGTAAATGTCGGCCCATTGAAGATTTTTTCCGCGTCGGCAAAATCCAGGCCGCGCTTCGCTAGCGTCTGTCGACGCTTGTCCTCATGCCACGTGAAGCGCATCGGGTATTATATGCATGATTATATGCATTAGTCAAGCAAGATGTGGGTAGGTGAGTAGACAATTACATTGCCAGGAAGTTCTGCAAGATGCGCTTGCCGTGCTCGGTCAGGATGCTCTCCGGGTGGAACTGGACGCCGGCGACGGGGTACTCGCGGTGTTGCAGGCCCATCACCTCGCCGTCGCGCGTGAAGGCGGTGACGACCAGCGCCTCCGGCAGCGGCTCCTCGACGATCAGCGAGTGGTAGCGCGTGGCCGTGAAGGGGCTGGGCACGCCGTTGAAGAGGCCCTGGCCGTTGTGGTAGACGCTGGAGGTCTTGCCATGCATCAGCCGCGGCGCGCGCGCGACGACGCCGCCATAGACCTGGCCCATGCACTGATGCCCCAGGCAGACGCCCAGCACCGGCGTCGTCGGCCCAAAGCGGCGGATGACCTCATTGGAGATGCCGCCGTCGTCGGGCGTGCCCGGGCCGGGGCTGATGACGATGTGGGTCGGCCGCAGCGCGGCGATCTCGTCGAGGGTGATCTCATCGTTGCGATAGACGCGCAACTCCGCCCCCAACTCACCCAGGTATTGCACCAGGTTGTAGGTGAATGAATCGTAGTTGTCGATTACCAGAACCATCATTGTCCTCCCGCGTGGCGCGATTCTCCCGCGTGGCGCAATTATGTCCACTAGTACAAGACCGCGATTCGGAGAATCGCGCCACTATTGCAGCGTAATGACCACAATCTGGAACGCCGACGCCGCCCCATTGACCTCGCGCACCTTGACCGACAGCGACGTAGCCCCCAACGGCAAGACGTAGCCCGTCTCCGCGCCGCCGGGGCCGCTGTAGTTGGCCGTCGTCAGCAGCGCCCCGTCCGCGCCGATGATGTCCAGGGCGATGTCGGATTGGTCGGACGGGTCGACCACGACGATGACCGGCCGCGCCCCGTTCGAGGCCACGGCAAAGACTTTTTCCGTGCCGGCTTCCAGCGCGTCGGCCTGCTGGATGGCCACGCCGGGCGCGGGCGTGGTCAGGTCAAAGAGGTGGGCGACGAAGTTGCCCTCGCCTGAGGCGGCGCGGATGACGAACGTGTACAGGCCGGCGCTTTCCGGGCTGAGCACCAGAATTTCCGGCCGCCCGGCCAGGGCATTGTCGGCCGCGGCCAGCGCCGTCACCCCTTCGGGCGTCGTCTGGCCGCTCAGGTCGCCGCTGTAGGCCGCCAGAGCCACGTCCAGTTCGTTCTCCGGCTCGATGAAAAGGATGATCGGCTCGAACGGCCGCCCCTGCACCAGATAGCTGTGGGCGCTGCCGGCCGCCAGCGTCGAGCCGTCCACCTGGCCGGGGCCGAAGATGCTGCCAGTGGCGGGCGTGGACGCCGGCGCGGTGGCCATCGCTGTGGCCGTGGCCGCGGCTGTCGCCGCAGGGGTGGGCGAGGCCGCCGCGGCGGTGTCGGTGGCGGCCGGAGCCGTCGTCGGCGACGCTTCGGGCGAGGCTGGTGCTGACGGCTCGGCCGTTGCCGTGGCCGGCGCGGTGGTCGCCAGGGCCGGCGCGGTAGTCGTCGCCGCGTCGGTGGCCACCGTGGGCATAGCGACGGTCGTCGCGGCCGTCGGCGGCGGCGGCAGTTCCGTGGCCGTCGCCTCGGCCGGCGTCCGGCCACAGGCGGTCATCGCTGCCGGTGCTAAAGCCAGCAGCAGGAATAGAGCGAGTCGTTTCATTGAACCCCCTATGAATCGTGGCCGCGCCCCATTGGCAACGGCCGACGCCCTATTGTAGTCCACACACGCCGCCGCCCCATGAGACGAATGTCCCACTCATCCGGCCGCCACCTTGCCCGGAAGTACCAGACCCATGATTTGCTTCATCGCGTCTACCTTCGGCTGGGCAATGGCACGGGCCTGCTCCGCGCCGTGGGCCAGGATGCGGTCCAACTCGGCCGTGTCGTCCATCAGCGCGCGGTGACGCGCTTGGATAGGCCGCAGCGTCTCGATGACCACCTCGGCCACGCGCACCTTCAGGTCGCCATAGCCGCGGGCATGGGCGAAGTCGGCTTCCACCTCGGCGTTGCTCTTGCCGGTAATGGCCCGGTAGATGCCCAGCAGGTTGTTGACGCCGGCCTTCTCCGGGGCGTTGGAGAAGGCGATCTCGCGACCGGAGTCGGTCACGGCCCGCTTGAAGCTGTAGAGGATTTCGTCGGGCGTGTCGAGCATGCGCACGGCGTGGCCGCGCTTGTCGGCCAGGCTCTTGGACATCTTCACCGTGGGGTCGTCCAGGCCCATGACCCGCGCGCCCACTTCCGGAATGACCGGCTGCGGGATGACGAAGAACTCTTGCTCATAGAGCGCGTTGAAGCGTTGGGCGATGTCGCGCGTCAGTTCGACGTGCTGCTTCTGGTCTTCGCCCACGGGCACCTCGTCGGCGTCGTAGAAGAGGATGTCGCCGGCCATGAGCACCGGGTAGTCGAGCAGGCCGGTCAGGACGCTCTCCTGCCGGGCGGACTTGTCCTTGAACTGGGTCATGCGTTGCAGCCAGCCCAGTGGCGTGACGCAGTTGAGCAGCCAGCAGCCCTCGGCGTGGGCGGCGACGTGGCTCTGGACGAACAGCGTGCTCTGGGCCGGGTCGATGCCGCAGGCCAGCAGCAGGGCCGCCATCGAGCGCGTCTCGTGGCGGAGTTGCTCCGGGTCTTGCGGCACGGTCAGGCTGTGGAGGTCAACGACGCAAAAAGTGTTGACCTTCTCCGCCTGCCGCGCCGCCCAATTGCGCACCGCGCCCAGGTAGTTGCCCAGGTGGGTATTCCCCGTCGGCTGAATGCCGCTAAACACTCGTTTTTTATCGCTCATAACACCTCTGATGAATTGGGAATCAAGAAGGCTTTCTCCATTCCTCATTCCTCATTCTATAACGCTCCCGCTTCCGCCCTGGCCACGGCGACCAGCAGCGCGCCGGCCTTGTTGACCGTCTCCTGGTACTCGGCCGCCGGGTCGCTGTCGGCGACGATGCCGCCGCCGGCCTGGACGTAGACGCGGTCGCCCTGCATGACCATCGTGCGAATGGCGATGCAGGTGTCCATGCTACCGTCATAGCTGAAGTAGCCAACCGCGCCGGCGTAGAGGCCGCGCCGTTGCCCCTCCAGTTCCTCGATGATCTCCATCGCCCGCACCTTGGGCGCGCCGCTGACCGTTCCGGCCGGGAAGGTGGCCCGCATCAGGTCATAGGCGTCCAGGCCCGGCCGCACCCGCCCCTCGACGTGACTGACGATGTGCATCACGTGGCTATAGCGCTCGATGGTCATCAGGTCGTGGACGCGCACCGTACCATACTGGCACACCCGGCCGATGTCGTTGCGCCCCAGGTCAACCAGCATGACGTGTTCGGCCCGCTCTTTGGGGTCGGCCAGCAGTTCGGCGGCCAGCGCCTCGTCCTCGGCGTGGTTGGCCCCGCGGCGGCGCGTGCCGGCGATGGGCCGGACCGTGGCCACGCCGTCCTCCAATCGCACGTGCATTTCCGGCGACGCGCCAATGACCTGCAAGTCGAGCGGCGCGAAGTTGAAGTAAAACATGTAGGGCGACGGGTTCAGCATCCGCAGGGCGCGGTAGACGGCGAAGGGGTGGGCGCTGGTGTGGCGGCTGAAGCGCTGGCTGAGGACGACCTGGAAGATGTCGCCGGCGGCGATGTGCTCTTTGGCCCGCAACACCATGGCTTCGTGCTTGGCGCGGGTCATGTTGGCTTCCAGCGCCTGGCCGTTGCCGTGAGTCGCGCCCCAGCGGCGGATGGGCACGGCCGGCAGCGGCCGCAGCAGCTTCTCCGCCAGCCGGTCGATGCGCCGCAGCGCGTCCACGTAGGCGGCCTCCACGTCGCCGCCATCGGGCACGTGGGCGTTGGCCAGCAACACCAACCGGTGGCGGGCGTGGTCGAAGACGACCAGTGTGTCCACCAGCAGGAAAATGGCGTCGGGCAGGTCAAGGCCGGGCGCGGCCGTCTCCGGCAGGCGCTCGAAGAAGCGCACCACGTCGTAGCCCATGTAGCCGACCGCGCCGCCGCTGAGCCGCGGCAGGCCGGGCACGGGCGCGGGCCGGTAACGGGCCAACACATCGCGCACAGCGTCGAGGATGTCGCCCGGCGCGTCGCCGCTGGGCAGGTCGTCGGTGGGCAGGCCGCTCCACGCCACCGTCTGCCCGCGCAGTTCCACCCGGCGATGCAGGCCGACGCCGACGAAGGAATAGCGGCCGACCTGCTCGCCCCCTTCGACCGACTCCAGCAGGAACGACGCCCCCGGCTCCTCCATCAGCTTCAGGTAGACGGAGACGGGCGTTTCCAGGTCGGCGGCGAACTCGCGCGTGACCGGGATTAGATTGGCCGCCCCCCGCGCCAGGGCGCGGAACTCGTCCAGGGTCGGCCGTAAGGTCTCGGCTGTTGAATCAAATGTGACCATAGTCTCCATCCGTGGCGCGATTCTCCCGAATCGCGCTATCTATACCCTCAGAGAGCGATTCGGAGAATCGCGCCACTACACTGCCGGCAAATGCTGCAACGCCTCTTCCACCGCTTCGACCGGGTACTCGTAGTCCTCCAGCTGCCCCTTCAGGTAGCTGTCGTAGGCGGTCATGTCGAAGTGGCCGTGGCCGCTGAGGTTAAAGGCGATGACCTTCTTCTCGCCGGCGGCCTTGCAGCGCAGCGCCTCGTCGATGGCCACGGCGATGGCGTGGGTCGATTCGGGCGCGGGGATGATGCCCTCGGCGCGCAGAAAGGTCAGACCGGCCTTGAAGGTGTCGAGTTGCTTGACGGCCCGCGCCTCGATCTGGCCGCCGTGGAGCAGGGCGCTGACCTGCGGGGCCATGCCGTGGTAGCGCAGGCCGCCGGCGTGGATGCCCGGCGGGATGAAGGTGTGGCCGAGGGTGTACATCTTGACGATGGGGGCCATCTGCGCCGTGTCGCCGTAGTCGAAGGTGTAGCGCCCCTTGGTCAGGCTGGGCGAGGCCGTCGGCTCGGCGGCGAT
>DAOSMQ010000154.1:0-6011 GCA_035372725.1 Promineifilum sp. (SeqCode) | reverse complement strand
CAGAAGACGGCCAGCAGGGCGACGCGGGCGGCGATGAGCGTCGCGGCGGCCGGGCCGGGCCAGGCCAGCAGCGCGCCGATGGGCAGCAGGTAGAGCGCCGTCAGCAGGGCGCGGCCGACGGCAAACGCGCGCCGCACGCCCCAGCGCACGGCGAACGAGCCGACGCCATAGCGCCCATCGCCGGCCCAGTCGGGGATGTCCTTGAACAGGGCGATGACCAGGCCAAAGCCGAAGAAGAACGGCAGGGCGACCAGGAAGCTCGGCGGCGCGCCGCGCAGGCCGCCGGCGAAGTTGCTGTAGACGCCGACGTTGGCCACGACGCCGCGGGCCAGGGCGATGCTGAGAGCCGCCGGCAGCGCTCGCTCCTTAAAGCGCGTCGGCGGCAGCGAGTAGGCCGTGCCGATGAACATCACCGCCGCCAGCGTCAGGGCCAGGGCCGCGCCCTGCGTCGCCGCCAGCAGCAGGGCCGCGCCCCCGGCGGCCAGGACGATGGCCCGCGCCTGCCCGGCCGACAGCTCGCCGCTGGCCAACGGCAGAGCGGGCTTGTTGAGCCGGTCGATGGCCACGTCGGTAAGCTGGTTCAGCCCGACGACATAAAGGTTGGCCGCCAGGCTGGCCGCCCAGGTGAGCAGGAGCGCCGTCGCCGGGGCCGCGGCCGCGCCGCCCGCCAGGGCATAGAGTCCGGCCACCTGCACGCTTGTGGCCACGACCGTGTGCAGCCGGCTGAAGCGCGCCAGGGCGGCCGGGCGTAGGGGCGCGACCGCGGCCTGGTTACCGGTCATGCGTGTTTCCCGCGCGGCAACTACGGTATAATGCGCCCATGTCTTACTCCGACCAGGAAGTGATCCAACGTATTCTGCGCACGGCCAAGCATATCGCTGTTGTCGGACTGACCGACGACCCGACCCGGCCGAGCTACTTTGTGCCCGCCTATCTTCAGGCCAACGGCTATCATATCATCCCCATCAACCCCACGCTCAGCGGCAGCGTGCTGGGCGAGACGGTCTATGCCTCGCTGGCCGACGCGCCGGGGCCGATTGACGTGGTGCAGATCTTCCGCCGCAGCGAGGAGGTGGAGCCGATTGTCGAGCAGGCCATCGCCGCGGGAGCCAGGGCGGTGTGGATGCAATTGGGTATCAGCAACGAGGAAGCCGCGGCCGTCGCCCACGCCGCCGGGCTGGACGTGGTCATGAACCAGTGCATGAAGGTGCAGCACTCGCGACTGAGCGGCGAGACGCTGATCTAGAACTCGCGGCCGCGCCGGTGCCAGATGACCAGCAGGAGGGCGATGCCCAGCGTGATGGGTGTCAGCACAAAGAGCGCCGGGAATAGCTCAAATTCCATTCACTACCTTCCTTCTCCCCTCCACCAACCAGGTCGGCATCTGGCCCTTGCCCTTGATGTCCATAATTCCACGCGGGTGGCAGATGAAGTCGTCCTTGATCAGCGCGTGGGTGCGCTCGCTGACCTGGATGCAGTCGGGCAAGCCCGATGATTCCATGCGGCTGGCGACGTTGACCGGGTCGCCCCAGACGTCGTAGCTGAACTTGGCCCGGCCGATGACGCCGGCCATGATCGCGCCGCTGTTGATGCCAATGCGGTGGCGGATGCGTGGTGCATAGGGCGACGGCCAGTCGCGCACGAAGGCGAGCATCTCCAGGGCGGCATCGACCAGGGCGTGGGCGTGGTCGGGGCGGGGCGTGGGCACGCCGGCAACGACCATGTAGCCGTCGCCGATGGTGCGGATTTTCTCCAGACCGTGGCGGGCAACGATGGCATCGAAGGCGCTGTGGATGTCGTTGAGCAGATCGACGACAACCGCCACGCCCAACTCGGCCGACAGTGGCGTGAAGCCAACGATGTCGGCAAAAAGGATGCTGGCGTCGTCGTAACATTCGGCGATGCGCCCCTCGCCCGCCTTCAGCCGCGCGGCGATCGATTGCGGCAGGACGTTGAGCAGCAATTGCTCTGATTTGGCCTGCTCTAGCAGCAGTAACTCGCGCGAGCGGTCGCGCTGGCGCGTGGAAAAGGCCAGCAGCAGGAAGACGACAACTGACGGGCCGATGATATTCATGATGAAAAATGTCGTCGTCAGGTCCATCGTCGGCAACGTGGCCACGGGGAAGGGTGTCGGCAGCACCCCGCCGTCGATCAGCCCGGCGACGAGGACAAAGACGGCGAACGCGGCGAACCAGCCCGTGGCCTGGCGCCGCCCGGCGAAGAGCATTGCCCCGACGGGCGAGGTCAGTGACCAGAGGATGACGCCGCTGGAGTTGATGAAGCCGCCGAGGACGAGCATGAGCATGGCCGGGAAGACCAGCGTGAGCAGCAGCTGGGTGAAGCGGAAAAAGTGGTAGCGGCCGGTCAGGGCATAGGAGCCGACGCTGGCGAAGGACAGGGCCGCGTAGACGATGGGGATAGCCCCGGCGGTGACGGCGCCGATATAGAGGTAGATCAGGCCCCACAACAAGCTCAACAGGGCCATGATCGTCGAGGAGGTGACGAGCAGGTCCTGGTGGAGCTGTTCGCGCTCGGCGCGCTCCGACACGCGCACGGCATCGGGCACGGCCAGCAGGGGGCCGGTGATGGTCTTCACGCCCTCCAGTATAGCCGATGCGCCGCTAATGGGCAGTAGCCCAGGCTACAGCGGCTACGGGCATTATCAGGGCGGGAGAAGCGCTCACGCAAAGTCGCAAAGTAAGCCAAGGCCGCCAAGAAGGAACTCTGTCATCGGCTCTTTCTTCTTGGCGCCTTTCGCCCCTTAGCGCCTTGGCGTGAGCTGTGCGTGCGCTTCTGTAGACCGGGCGATGCCCCGGTTACAGCGGCGGGCGCGCCGGTCGCGCCGGGCGCGCGGATGGCGGCGGGCGGCGCGGCGGGCGGCTGGGTTTCTCCGGCGGCCGGGCGACGCCGAAGCGCTCGTCCAGGCGGCGGCTGATGATCTCCGGTGGCTTAATGTAGGTCTGGGCGTTGTACCACGCGCCGCTGATCTGCGTGTAGCGTTCGCCGTCAAACTCGACGATGATGCGATTGTCGGCCATCTCTTGCTGTGTCCCTGGGGCGCGGGATTCCCCGGTCGCCGCGCCGCCACTATCCCCTTTTATCCTTACCTGTCTCTCATTTTAGGGCGGAGACATTACAATGCGTATAACAATGGGGATTAGGGATTGGGGATTGGGGGATAGGGGTCAGGGAGCGCACATGCGGGTGCGTCCCTACGGGTAGGCGGGGGGCGGGGGCGGGGTGTAGGCGGCGGCAGTGATGAGGGCGACCCAATCGGCGGCCGAGTCGGCCGGCGGCGAGCCGAGGGGCAGCGCGCCGCCGGCAGCGGTCAGGGCCAGCGGCTCGCCGGCGAAAACACCGCTGCGTGGGTTATACCAGCGCAGGGTGTAGCCGCCGTCGGGCGCGGCCAGGCTTGCCGGCAGAGCGGCCGAGGGCAGGTAGACCGCGTAAACCTCGCCCGGCCGGGCCAGCACCTCGCCGCCGCCATAATCGGCCGCCTCGCCGCTCAGCAACTCGTCGGCCGGGGCCATCAGCCAGAAGGGCGCGTTGTCCTCCAGAAAGCGGCGGGCGTAGAGCGAATAGGCCCACATGTCCGCCCGCGTGCGGAAGTCTTCGACGTTCAGATCGCCGCCGACGGGCAGGGCATGGTCGCCCAAATACCACTCCACGCCGCCCGCGCCACTGAAAAGGGCGTCGTAGAGGACGGTTTTGCGTAGCGCCCCGGCGTTGTCGGGCGTCAGGCCCTCCTGCGCCGGGCGGTTCTCGTCCAATTCGACCACCCACGGCCGCCCCGCCCGCGCCGAGTTGGCCCGCCACGCCTCCACCAGCGCTCCGGCTTCGTCGATCTGGTACTGGATGGAAGTCAGGGAGAACTCCTCGCGGCCGAGGATGTCCTCCAGCGGCCCGAACCAGTCCGCCGGGTTGTGGACGGCGATGGGATGGTCGGCCCAATCGAGCGCGCCCAGATAGCCGGCCAGGGCGATGGCCTCGTCGCGGCTGAAGACACTTTCCTCGCTCAGGTTCCACTTGATGGCCGGCAAATCGGCAAAGCGGGCCACCAACTCGCGGTAGAAAAGCTGGCGCGGTGGGCTGAGGATGTCGTCCACGACCGCGCCGCCGTCGAACCAGCGCCGGTTGGCCGACTCGGTCTCGTTCAGCACGATGTGCAGGCCGATGCCGCGGCGCTGGGCATGCTCAAAGACAACCCGCCACTGGGCCAGCTTGCCGACGTCGTAGTGGGTCACGTCTTCGGGCGAGAGGAAGGGCCAGGTGTCGTTGCCGTCGCCGCCGAGGTTCATGGGCAGGAAGTAGATGGAGTTAACGCCGGCGCCGGCCAGGTAGTTGAGGGCGCCGATGATGCCCTTGCCCTCGTCGGCCGCGCCGGGCAGCGTTGGGTCGCCTGGCCGCCAGTCGGCGATGTGGGCGGCGTAGCTGTGCAGGAAGGCATTGGCGTCGGTGTCGGCCGTGTCCTCGAAGCCGCTGTAGGCTAGGAAGTTCTCAGGGCTGTTCGCGCCCGTCTTTAGCCAGTAAGGGCCGTGGCGGAACTTGAGGTAGTGGCCGCCGGCGTACTCCAGCCGGCCGAGGGCGAAGAAGCCCGGCGCGTTGGGTTCGGCCGGGGCGACCTCGAACGTGCCCGCCGCGCCGTCGAAGGCCAGCGACCTGCCCGCGGCCGGGTCGAGGGCCACGGCCACGCCCGGCCCGGCGCGAAAGGAAGCGCACCAGCGCCAGCGCCCCGGCTCGTCGGCGGCGAAGCGCGCCGCCCATTGGTCGCCCGCGCCGCCGCCCTGGCCGTCGCCGGCGAAGAAGCCGGGCACGCTGTAGGCCCGGCCGGACGGGCCGACGAAGCGGACGGTCAGGCGGTAGTCGAGGAAGGGGTTGGGGTCGCTGCCGGCCTCGGTCGCCGCCGGGCCGGTAAAGCGCAGCCGGAGCGGCTGCCAGACGGCTAACGTGCCGTCGAGCGTCACCGTGCCCGGGCCGGCCGTGGGCGCGCAGTTGAGCGGGGCGTTGCTGTCGTACCCGGAGAGCAGCGCCGGGGAGAAGGACAGGCCGCTGGTGGGCGCGGCCGTCGCGGCCGGGGAGGGCGCGGGCGTGGACGCAGCGGACTGCGTGGACACAGCCGACTGCGTGGACGCAGCGGACTGCGTAGACGCAGCCGACTGCGTAGACGCAGCCGACTGCGTGGACGCAGCGGACTGCGTGGACGCAGCGGACTGCGTGGACACAGCCAACTGCGTGGACACAGCCGGCGTGCGGCCCCACAGCCAGACGGCCGCGCCCACCATGACCAGCCCGAGCACCAGCAGCACGAGCGCTGCGGCGCGACGGCGGGCGTCGCGACGGCGGGCGGAGCGGGGCGGTGGAGGCATCAGCGGCAGGCTACCGGCGAATGACCAGGTTGACCGCCACCGCCGGGAAGCATGCGCCCGTGGCGTTGTCGCCGGTGCAGGCGATGGCGCTCAGCGTGTGGCTGCCCAACATCTCTGACCAGTCCCAGTCGTCGTAGGCGTTGCCGCCCTGGTCGCCGCCCATGTAGAAGGGCGCGGTATTCTCG
Organism: Promineifilum sp. (SeqCode); assembly: GCA_035372725.1. Lineage (GTDB taxonomy): Bacteria > Chloroflexota > Anaerolineae > Promineifilales > Promineifilaceae > Promineifilum. Next base: position 460 of record DAOSMQ010000154.1, on the reverse strand, counting down.
ACGCAGTTGCCGCGCGGGCAGAAGGGCGCGCCGTCGAGGAAGAAGCTAACGCTCTCGACGACCGCGGTATCGACCTCTGCCAAAACGGTCAAGTGGTTGCGGTCGATCTCGCGCAAATCGACGATGTCGTCGGCCCGCAGGGCGCGGATGACGCTGTCGTCCTCCGGATCGATCAGCAGCAGGGCCGTGAAGGGCGCGGGCAGCGGCTCGACCGTGGCCGTCGGCGGCGGTACGGGCGACGGAAAGAGCGTGGGCGAGGGCAGCAGCGCCGGCGTGGGCTGGAGTGTGGGCGTCGGGAGGCCGGCGGTGGCGGGCAGGGGCGTGGGCGTGGCGGTAGACGTGGGGTTGCCGGCCAGAGCCAGTGCCGTGGCCGTCGCGGCGGCGGTTGTGGCCGTCGCGGCGGCGGCCGTGGCCGTGCCGGCGGCCGTTGTGGTGGCAATACTGACGGGCGGCTCATCGG
>DAOSMQ010000153.1:0-6049 GCA_035372725.1 Promineifilum sp. (SeqCode) | reverse complement strand
GGGTGATGGGGCCGAAGCCCGACCGCCCGGCCAGGATGGCCGCCCAGGTGTCGGGCACGTTGTGGCCCAGTGGCGTGATCAGCCCGACGCCGGTGACGACGACGCGGCGGCGCGCTCCGTTCTCGTTGTTGCTCATAGATGCTCCAGAAGTTAATGCCAGGACGCTAGACTGGCCTGGGGTCAAGAATCAGGCTTCAGGTTGTCGGCTGGGGTTGGGCGGTAGTGGCCCTCCAGCCAGACGCTGCGGTCAGCGCCGACCTCCTTCTTCCACACCGGCACGATCTCCTTGAGACGGTCGATGCCATAGCGGGCCGCCTCAAAGACGCCCTGATCGCGGTGGCGGCCGGCGCAGGCAACAAATGTCGTCACCTCGCCCACGTCCAGGCGGCCGAGTCGCTGCACCAGGGCCACGCCGCGCACCATTGGCCAGCGGGCACGAATCTCCTGGGCGATCTGGGCCATCTTCTCCGTGGCCATGGCCTCGTAGGCCTCATATTCCAGGTGCAGCGTCTCCGCGGGCAGGCCGTCGCGCTGCGTGCGGCCGCGGACAAAGCCGGTGAAGCTGACGAGCGCGCCGATGTCCGGGCCGCCGAGGCGGGCGTGGACGGCGTCGATGTCCAGCGGGTCGGGCGAGACGGCGAAGTAGGTCGCCAGGGCGCTCGCCTCAACAGCCGGCGCATCGCTCTGGCCGCCGCTGACGGGCGGGAAGAGGGCCACCTCATCGCCGGTTTTCACGGGCGTGTCTGGCCCGGCAAAGGCGCGGTTGACGGCCAGCAGCGACGTGGGCAGGGCCGGGGCCAGCGCCGGATAGCTGGCCGCCACGGCGGTGAGCACATCGGCCGCCGTCGCCGGCCGGTCGGGCAGTTCCACGCGAATGCGGTCGCGCCCGGCGCGGTCCTTCAGCGTGGCGAAAAGGCGGATTTCCAGTTCGACTGTCATCTTATTTGTAACCCTTGAGCGCCGTGGTCGATGCGCCAGACGTGTGCACGCTGCCGGTGGGACAGCGGGCAGATAGTATGGCAGATGCATGGGAAAGTGCGGCCGGCACGCAGGCGGGCAGACACGCAACGCAACGGGCGCGGCAGACCCACAGGTCTGCCCCTATGCGTCCTCCCATGTGCCGCTGCGCCCGCCCGATTTACGCACGAGACGGACGTCGGTCAGGCGCATGCCGCGGTCGACGGCCTTGGCCATATCGTAGAGCGTCAGCCCGGCGACAGTGACGGCCGTCAAGGCTTCCATTTCCACGCCCGTCTTGCCCGACACGCGCACCGTCGCTTCAATGTCAATGCACTGCTCGGCCGCGTTGGGCGCGCAGGTGACAACGACCTGGTTGAGCAGCAGCGGGTGACAGAGGGGGATCAGTTCGCTGGTGCGCTTGGCGGCCATGACCCCGGCGATCTGGGCCACGGTGAGCACGTCCCCCTTGGGCAGCTCGCCGGCGACGATCAGCGCCAGCGTCGCCGGCCGCATTGTGACGCGGCCTCGGGCCACGGCCACGCGCTCGGTCACATCTTTCGCGCCGACATCAACCATGCGGGCGCGGCCAGATTCGTCCAGGTGGGTCAGGCGGTCGCTCATGATTATGATATTATACCAGCCCAGAAACCGAGTTTCTTCCTGGGAACTCGGTTTCTAAGCGAGTCCCTCAATGAAGCGATACGACCACCTTTACCTCTCACCCCACTTCGACGACGCCATTCTGTCGTGCGGCGGGCAGATCGCCCGGCACACAGCCGCGGGCCAGTCCGTTCTCGTCGTCACCATCACCGGCGGCGACCCGCCCGACAACCCCCCCTCGGACACGGTAGCCATGCTCCACCGGCGCTGGGCCGCCAGTATGGCCGCCGTGCCTGGCCCTGTCCACAGCGATGGGCGCTGGCCGGCAAGCCCGCGGGGGGCAGATAGCGCGTCGCGCGCGCAAACGAGCGCCGCCTCGAGCGCCGCCGCCTCGAGCGCCGCCTCAAGCGCCATAGCCGTGGGCGCAGCCATGATCGCCCAACGCCGTGCCGAAGACCGCGCCGCGCTGGCGCTGGTGGGGGCCGAGCCGCTGCACCTGTCCTTCCTCGACTGCATCTACCGCTGCGGCCCCGACGCGCATGCCCTCTACCCCGGCCCGGCGGACATGTTCAGTCCCCTCAGCCCGGCTGACGAGGCCACGGTGGCTGCCCTGGCGGAGAGCTTCGCCGCCCTGCCGCCTGCCCGCCAGGTCTACCTGCCGTTGGGCGTCGGCGGCCACGTCGATCACCTGGCCACGCGCCGCGCCGCCGAGCGAGTCTTCACCGCGCCCATCTACTACGAGGACTATCCCTATACCGCGCGGCCGGGCGCGCTGGCCGAGGCGCTGCCGCCGGAGGTTCGCGCTGTCTGGCTGGCCACGGCCGTCTGGCTCGACGAGGCCGCGCTGGCGGCCAAGACGGCGGCGGTGGGGGCCTACGTTTCGCAACTCAGTTCCTTCTTCGTTGACGCCGCTGACCTGGCCGCCCAACTGCGCGCCGACGGCCGCCGCGCCCTGAGCGACGCTCTGGCCGGCGGCGAGACCGCGCCGCCGTGGGCCGTCGCCGCCGAGCGCCTCTGGTCGGCGGCCTAGTGTTGGGCGCTTTTCGGCGCGGGCGACGACGAAGGCGCGCCGCGCCGTCTGACCACTCGTCCCGCGTTCACGCTAAATTCATTTGGGAAAACACCCCCCGCGGCCCTATAATGATAGCGCGTCGGCGAGTGACGCCACCAACGCTACTGTACCGGTAGACAACGCCGGTTAGGATCACGACTATGGAATTCGGCACGCGAGAAATGCCGCCCCGAAAAGGCAGCGACAGCAAACCCCTCGGCCGCCACGACGCCAACGGCCCCCAGTCGGGCGAGGTGCTCCAGGGGCGCTATATGATCCTCGGCTCCCTGGGCGTCGGCGGCTTCAGCTCTGTCTATCGGGCGCGCGACCTGCGCTTTCCCTCGGTCACGCGCCTGTGCGCTGTCAAGGAGATGGTCATCAGCACGGTTGACCCGGAGATGCGCGAACTGACGATCAAATCCTTCGAGCGCGAGGCGGGCATGCTGGCCACGCTCAACCACCCGGCCATTCCCGACATCTACGACTACTTCACCGACGGCAACCGCAGCTACCTGGTGCTGGAATTTGTGCCCGGCCAGAACTTGCAGCAGTGGCTCGACGAGACCGATGAGTACCTCGATGAGCAGAAGGCACTCGACTGGGCGCTGCAAGTCTGTGACGCTCTGGCCTATTTGCACAGCCAGAAGCCGCAGCCGGTCATCTTCCGCGACCTGAAGCCGTCAAACATCATGCTCGACCCCTACAACCACATCCGCCTCATCGACTTCGGCATCGCCAAGCTGTTCGAGGCCAATGAGGACAAGGGCACGATGATCGGCACGGCCGGCTACACGCCGCCGGAGCAGTACCGCGGCGAAGCCTCCCCGGCCGTCGATGTCTATGGCCTGGGGGCCACCCTCCACCACCTGCTCACCCGCCAGGACCCGCGCCAGGAGACCCCCTTCACCTTCAGCGAGCGCCCCATCCGCGCCGCCAACCCGGCTATTTCGCGCACCTTCGAGGCCATCATCATGCGCTGCCTGGCCTATGACCCCAAGGAGCGCTTTCCGGATGCCATGGCCTTGCGCGAGTCACTGCTGGAACTGTCCAAAAGCGACACCGACGACGCCGACCTCGATCAGCGCCTCGGTCTGAAAGAGAATGCCCTGGCCTTCGACCGCGAGGACACTGGCGCGCCCACGGCGTCGCTGCGCGCCGGTCTGAGCCGGGTTAAGCCGCTGTGGGTCTTCCGTTGCGAGGACGAGATTCGCTCGCGCCCGGCCGTGGGCAAGGGCATCGTCTTCGTGGCCGCCTACGACAACAACCTCTATGCCCTGACAGCCGACAAGGGCGACTTCCTGTGGAAGTTCCCCACCGGCGGCGGCATCGGCGGCTCGCCAGTCGTGTCCGAGGACGCCGTGCTCATCGGCTCGTCCGACCACTCGCTCTACTCGCTGCAACTGCGTAAGGGGCGGCTCAACTGGCAGTTCCGGGCCGAGGGGCCAATCTACTCCTCGCCGGCCGTGCGCTTCGACCACGCCTTCTTTGGCGCCGATGATGGCTACGTCTACGTCGTCAACGCCATGCGCGGGCAACTCCACTGGAAAACCAACGTCTATAGCCCGGTGCGCTCGACACCGTGGGTGTCTGATGAGTTGGTCTACTTCGGCACAGAGGGCGGCCAGGTGTTGGGCCTGGAACTGGGCGCGGGCAAACCTAAATGGCAGACCAAGGCTCAGCGCGCGGTGACCTCCTCGCCCAAGGTCGCCGACGACATCCTGTATGTTGGCTCGGTCGATGGCACTGTCTACGCCATCGACGCCAGCTCCGGCTGGCCCATCTGGCGCTATCAGACCGATGGGCCAATCCTGGCCACGCCGACGCTCTACCAGGGCGTGCTGTTCATCGGCTCGTCCGATGGCCACCTCTACGCCATCGACATGGCCAGCGGCCGGCCGGTGTGGAGCTATCACACCAATGGCCAGATCGTCTCCGCGCCGGCCGTGTGGGGTAATACCGTCTACTTCGGCTCGACCGACGGCGGCCTCTATGGAGTCAGCCTGCGCCGGGGCGCGCTCCAATGGCGCTTCGATACCAGCAGCCCCATCATTGGCTCGCCGACCATCGTCAACGGCGTCATCTACTTCGGTGCCGCCGACCACACCCTCTACGCCCTACCCACCTGAGCCGCTCATGACCACGCCCGCGCCCATGCCCCGCCTTGAAAGCGGCTACTGCTGTGAAACTGGCTCCTTCCGCGACCGCAACGAGGACGCCTGTCTGACGCTGACGGCCGAGTTCGGCGGCCACTTCGCCATGTGGTCGCTGGGGTTGTACGTCGTCGCCGACGGCATGGGCGGGCACGACGCCGGGCACGTGGCCAGCGACACCGCCACGCGCGTCTTCGCCGACTACGTTCTGGCCCAGCTCTATTCTCCTCTGCTGCAACGCCACCCCGCGCCCCGCGAGGCCCACGTGCTCGATCTGCTAGAGCGCGGCGTTTTCGCCGCCCACGAGGCCATTTTGAAGAGCAACGGCAACGGCGGCTCGACGCTGACGGCAGCGCTGGTACTCGGCTCGCGCCTCTATGTGGCCCACGTCGGCGATTCGCGCGCCTACCTGGCCGATGCCAGCGGCCTGCGCCTGCTGACCGAGGATCATTCCCTCGTCCGCCGCCTGCAAGACACTGGCCAGCTAACCGACGAGGACGCCCGTACTTACCAGTATCGCAATGTCCTATTGCAGGCGCTGGGCCAGGAGAGCGCCCTTTCGGCCGACACCTTCGCCCTCGACCTGTCGCCGGGCAGTACGCTGCTGCTGTGCAGCGACGGGCTGAGCGCCGTCGTGCCCGCCGAGGAGCTGGCCGCCTCGCTGGCCGCCGACCGCGCCCAGGCCGCGGCCGAACGGCTCGTCGCCCTGGCCCTGGCTCGCGGCAGCGAGGACAACGTTACCGCGGTCGTGGTGCGCGTCGGCCGGGAGTAGTACGCCGACAGCCGGCGGCGCCGCCCCACCCCTCCCCGACTCATGACCACGCAAGTACCCGACCTCTATCGCACCCTCGGCGTCGGCCGCGACGCGACGACCGAGGCGATCGAGGCGGCCTATGCCGCCTGGGAAGCGCGCTTGTCCGCCGGCGAGGCCATCGCCACCCCGGAGTGGGAGCGCCTGCGCTATGCCCACGAGGTGCTCAGCAACCCGCAGCGCCGCGCCCTCTATGACTCGCTGGTGGCCGAGACGGCCGTGGCCGGCCTTGACCTGTCCGTGGCCGTCAGCGCCGCGCGGCTGCCCCTGCTGGCCACGCCGCAGCTGGTCTATGCCCTGGCGACGCTGGCCGCGCGCGAGACGACCGGCGAGCGCCGGCCGCTGACGCTTGGCCTTGTCGTCGATCGCAGTACCTCCATGCGCGGCGAACGGCTGGAGAAGGTCATCGCCGCGGGCGAGTTACTCCTGGACCGGCTGGGGCCGGAAGACGCCCTGGCGTTGGTCAGCTTCAGCGAC
>DAOSMQ010000152.1:0-6075 GCA_035372725.1 Promineifilum sp. (SeqCode) | reverse complement strand
AGGTCTTGCAGCGCGTCGTCGAGGCGGCCGTCTACGTCGTCGGCGCGGAAGAGGGTTCGTTGATGCTGCTGGACGAGGAGCGCGGCGAGTTGTACATCCGCGCCTCCAAGAACCTGGATACGAAAGCTCGTTCTATGCGCAAGCGCGTCACCGACAGCCTGGCCGGCAAGGTCTTGCAGACCAAGCGGGCCATCGCCATCGGCGCTGACTCCCAATGGAAGCGCACGCACACGGCCCTGCTGGTCAAGTCGCTCATTTACGTGCCCCTCATCCTGCAGAACAAGCCCATCGGCGTGCTGGGCGTCACCAACCAGGTCAAGGACTCGTCGTTCGACAGCAACGACACGCGGGCGCTGTCAGCCCTGGGCGGCTATGCGACCATCGCCATCAACAACGCCAATATGTTCCACGGCCTGGCCCGCGAGCGCACCGTGTTGAGCGAGGTCATGGAGCAAATCGAGGACGCCGTCATCGTCGTTGATGAGGACTTCCGCCTGCTGGTGCTCAACGCCGCCGCGCGCGCCCTCTTCACCATGCCGGAAGACAACGTTATCGGCCGGCCGATTATGGACCTGATCGACCACGTCGAACTGGTGCGCATGGTCGCCGAACCGGCGGCGCAGGGCGGCAACGGCCGCGTCGAGCAAGACCTGGCCCTCCACGGCGGCTTTTACCGCGCCCGCGTGACGCTCATCGAGGGCGGCAGCCGCTTCGTCACGCTGCGCCGCCTGTTCTAGCCGCGAAGCCCGACTGGAAATACAAAAAAGCGCCCGGCCCACATGCATGGGCCGGGCGCTCTGCTTGTCTCAACCGGGGATGCGTCTACTCGCGTTCGCCGACCTTGACCGCCAACTCCTGCACCTGGCCGCCGCGCAGCACGCGGGCGACTTCCTTCTGGCCGACCACCTCGCCCGACAGCGCCGCCAGCAAGTCCTCGTGGGCGGTGATGCTCTTGCCGCTGAGGGACAGCAGCGTGTCGCCCAGCGTTAGGCCGGCGGCCTCGGCCGGGCTGCCGCTCTCTACGGCGATGATGAGCAGGCCCGTCTTCTGGCCCGCCTCCGTGGCGACGTTCTCCGGCAGGCGAGCGCGCTGGGTGCTGATGCCCAGATAGCCGCGCCGCACCCGGCCATGAGAGCGCAACGCCTCCACGACACGGCTGAGCGTGCTGGCGGGGATAGCCAGGCTGGCGTCGCCACCCAGGCCGGAGGTATTCAGGCCCAGCAGCCGTCCGTTCGCGCCCAGTAGCGGCCCGCCGGAGAAGCCGGGGTACATGACCACGTCGGTGGCCAGATAGTGGTCGATCTGCCCGCCCATGGCCGTGCGCCAGCCGTCGCCCAGGGCACTGACGACGCCGAGCGCCGCCTGCACGGTGCGCCCCGGCCGGGCCAGGGCCAGCGCCAGATGGCCAACGCTCATCTCCGCCTCGGCGGCGTGCTCCAGCGGCGCGCCGGCCACGCCCTCGGCCCGCAGGACGGCTATGTCCGTTGTCGGGTCGCGGCCGGCCAGAGTCGCCGCGACCGTCTGCCCGTCGCTCAGGCCGATAGTGATATTGTCGTCGCGCCGGACGACGTGGTTGGCAGTGACGATGAGGCCGTCGGCCGACCAGAGGATGCCGCTGCCGGGCGTGTGTCGCCGCGCCTCGATGCGCACGATAGCCGCGCCGGCCGAAGCGACGACTCCGGCCAGTCCGTCTGACAGAGTTTGAAATGCTTCAGACATCGCTGTTCTCCTTGTCTAAGTTCAGGCATCACGGCTAAGTGCCGTTGAGCATAGAATAGCGCCCTCCGGCGCGGCGCGAATCGCCCGAACGGTGGGGAGTCAGCCTAGCAGGATAGGCAGGGGGCCTAGAGGGAGATGAGGCCCTGGCGCGTAGCCCGCACGACGGCGTCGGTGCGGCTTTGGGCGTTCAGCTTACTTAGAATGGCGTTGACGTGGAACTTAACGGTGTGGTCGCTAATCGACAGGCGCTGGGCGATGGCCTTGTTGGTTAGCCCCTCGGCCAGCAGGCCGAGCACCTGGCTTTCGCGCGGGGTCAGGTCGATGGCCGTCGGGGCGACGCCGGCGGCCTCATCACGCAGCGCGCCGGCCAGCGCCGGCGAAAAGACGTGTAGCCCGGCGCTGACAGCCCGCACAGCGGCCAGCAACTGCTCCTCGTCGATCGCGCGGGCGACCACGCCGCGACAGCCCAGCGCCCAGGCCGCGGCGGCGCTGTCCTCATCGGGGGCCAGGGCCAGCACCGGCAGGGCGTGGCCCAGCCGGTCCTCGCGCTCGCGCGGCGCGTCCCAGCCGGCGTCCCACACAATGGCATCGGCCGGGTCCAGGTCGCCGTCGGTGGCGTCGGCCAGCAGCGTGGCGCTGCCCTGCAACACGACCAGGCAGCCGGGCAGGTTGGCCAGCAGCGCCGCCAGCCCGGCCCGCGCCAGGGGGTCATCGGCCAGAACAATGAGCCGCAGGAGATCATCCATGTGGCCCAAGCATAGCGCCGCTGTCTATGAGGATGATTAGATTGTCCGGGTGGAAAGGCTATTGCAGCGTAACCGACAGGTTATAGGTGATGGCCAGGCCGTTGATCTCGGCCAGATCGATGGCGTAGAGGCCGGACATCTCCAATGTCAGTTCCAACGTCTCCGACTCGCCTTCAAGTCCGTCGTCGGCCGAGTCGACGATCTCTAGCCCAGGGTCGTACAAGTCAAAATATACGTCACCGCCAGAGGGGTCTAGAACGATGGTTAGCTCGTCGCCGGCATTGCCCGTGAAGAACCAGTAATGCGTACTGGCCTCCGCCAACTGAATGCCGGTGCGGGGCGTCCCCGGGGTGATATAGCCGGCGATGCTCGTCGGAAACTCCGGATCGGTGCCCGCCAGAATCGCGTACTCCGCCGCCGCGCCGTTGGCGGTCGCTACGTGAACCTGATAGTTGCCTTCGCCGGTGATATTGGACGCGGCGATGATCTCCGGCACGCCCGGCGCAGCCGTGTTTTGGCGGCTAATGATGGTTTGGTCTTCGCGGAGCAGCGAGACAACGATGTCGGCCGGCGGCGCGGCGATAACATAGATCGTGTAAGTCTCGCCCTCAAAAACCTCCTGATCCCAGCGGTCGGTTGTGCCCGCGGCCACGATGGAGGTAGTGAAAGCCTCGTAGAAATCGTCCCAACTGCCTTTGGTAATAATCTGCCCCGGGCCGCTGGGAGTCGTTGGCGTGGCCGTTGGCGGCGTGCCGGTGACGGTCGGGGTCGCTGTTGCCGGCGTCCCCGTGATCGTCGGCGTTCCCGTGGTGGGCGTGCCGGGCGTCTCACTGGCGACTGTGACCGAGGCGACCGGGGTTTCCGCGCCCTCCAGAGTGGGCAGGGGGATCGTGGGGAAAAGCTCTTCTGTCGGCGTGGGAAAGTCGTCGACCGGGAAAGTGGCCTCTTCCGTCAGGGTTTCCTCCGGCAGAGGGGTGGGAAAGGAGAAGTCGTCGGTTGGCGCGAGCGTCGGCTGGCCTTCTACTGTCGGCGCTTCGGCCACGGCTGTGCCCGGCGCGCCGGGCGTGAGCGTCACCTGCGTCAGGGGGCTGGGCGAGAGGATGCGGCCGACGTTGAGATACCACACCTCGCGGTTGACAGCCGTCTTACCACAGCCGACCAGTCCCTCCCAGCGCTGCCAGCGCCCCTCGGCGGTCATGAGTAGCCCCTCCGGCAACAGCCCGCGCACCTGCTGGTCATAGCCGCCGGCCAACACCAGCAGCCCCTCCTCGCCCAGCGCCCACGTGGCCGGCGAGCGGAACGCCTCGGCCTCGCACACCAGGATCGGCTGCTTGCGGAAGACGCCGGTGACTTGCACCACGGCATCCCGGTAGAGACCGGGCGCGGCGGCCAGTTCGGTCACGGTCAGGGCAATCGGCGCGCCGGCCGTGGGCGAGGGCGTGGCCGCGGCCGTGGGGAAGGGCGTCGGCGCGCCGCGCGCGCGCGCGCCACAGGCGGCCAACAACAGAACAAGCGACAAGAGCAACCAGACAAAGCGACGCATCACGGGCCAAGTATAGCCGATTGCGCCGCCAAGGGAATGAGCCTCCGCTGAGCGTCCGGGGCTTTTTTAAAGTCACCGCCGGCACATCGACCTGACAGGTAGGCGGCCAGTCGTTCTCTGGTGGACGTGCCATTCGTGGCCGCCTACCTGTCAGGTCAATGATCGCTAGACGACTTTGGAACAGCCCTGGCGGTGCGTCCGGCTGTGGCCGGTCATTTGGCCAATTGTTGCGCGCCGGCGAGCGGCCTATACTGTTGGGCATCCACTTGCGGCAGGTGGCCGCGCCCGCCATAGGAGACCGCTGATGACTGATGACTTCCTGCCCATTACGGCCATCGACCACCTGGAACTCTACTGCGGCAATGCCCGGCAGGCGGCCCACTTCTACGACCACGGCTTCGGCTTCGCCCCGGTGGCCTATAGCGGCCTGGAGACGGGCAACCGGCGCGCCGCTTCCTATGTCCTGACGCAGGGGGCCATCCGTCTTGTTCTGACCACTGCCCTCGGCCCCGATGATGCCATCGCCCGCCACGTTCACTTGCACGGCGATGGCGTGGCCGTCATCGCTCTGGCCGTGCCCGATGCAGCCGCGGCCTACCGCGAGACGACCGCCCGCGGCGCGACCGGCGTTGTCCCGCCGAGCGAGGCCGGCGACGGCGATGGCGCGCTGCGCTTCGCCGCCATCCGCGCCTATGGCGACACCCAGATCAAGTTTGTCGAGCGGGCCGGCTACGGTGGCGTCTTTGCGCCCGGCTACCGCGCCATGCCGGAAGCCGCTCGACCGCGCCCCACCGCCGGCCTGACGGCCATCGACCACATCGTCGGCAATGTTGAACTGGGAGCGATGAACCGCTGGGTGGAGTTCTTCGCCCGGACGATGGGCTTCAGCCAGCTCGTCCACTTCGACGATGCCGACATCAGCACAGAGTACTCGGCGCTCATGTCGAAGGTCATGCAAGACGGCTCTGGCCTGGTCAAGTTCCCCATTAACGAGCCGGCCGAAGGCAAAAAGAAGTCGCAGATTCAGGAGTACCTCGACTACTACTACGGCCCCGGTGTCCAGCACATCGCCTGTACGACCAACGACATCGTCGCCACCGTGCGGCAACTGCGCGACAACGGCATCTCGTTTCTGCGCGTGCCCGCGGCCTACTACGAGGAGTTAGCCGCGCGGGTGGGCGACCTCGACGCGCCGGCCGCGGCGCTGGCCGAGTTGGGCATTCTGGTGGATCGCGACGAGGAGGGCTACCTGTTGCAGATTTTCACCCGGCCGGTGAACGACCGGCCGACGCTCTTCTTCGAGATCATCGAGCGCCACGGCTCGCGCGGCTTCGGCAAGGGCAACTTCAAGGCCCTGTTCGAGGCTATTGAGCGCGAACAAGCCGCCCGCGGCAACCTCTAGCGCCCTAAATCCACCGAAATACCCACTGACATTTCTCTCTCTTCGCGCTACACTTCCAGCCACTCTGACGGGGAGAAGGCCCGCCGGGGGCCTCGGTATGAGGCAAGGTAAGTCTGTGTGAAGGCAATGGAGGTTGAAGGGATGGATTATCAGCAGATGCGACGCGAGATCGACACGACGGGCTACACCATCGTGCGCGGCCTCCTGACCCCGGATGAGGTGGATTACTACATCGGCCGGATGGAGGCAGTATCGGGCATCACCCGATCGGGTATGACCCGCGGCGGCGATGCCTGGAAGGGCACCGGCCGCGGCTCCGGCGGCTCGTCGTGGACGCTGCCCGACGGCGTGGTTAAATCGCGCGACTTCTGGCCGGTGGCCACCAACGAGCGCCTGGTGCAGATCGTCCGCAACGTTGTCGATCCCAACGTGCGCTTCTTGCAACACAACGACATCCATGTCGGCTTCTCGGCCATTTCCTGGCACCGCGACAGCGTCAACCGGGAGTATGGCGTCGGGCCAGACTGGGACGAGTCGCAGGAGCCATACAAGCTGGTGCGCTGCGGCATCTACCTGCAAACGTTTGCCGAGAGCAATTCGCGCCTCGGCTTCATCCCCGGCAGCCACCGGCCGCCGACGGGGCCAGTGGCTGGTTCAACGAAGCG
>DAOSMQ010000151.1:0-6088 GCA_035372725.1 Promineifilum sp. (SeqCode) | reverse complement strand
TAGGACATCGGCCCGTGGCGCGATTCTCCCGAATCGCGTGGCGCGATTCTCCCGAATCGCGTTTCTGCTCTGGCGCGGAATGCGATTCGGAGAATCGCGCCACGGAGTGCGAATGCGATTCGGAGAATCGCGCCACGGGCCGGCCGCGCTTTGTGCTATACTGGCCACATCACCACAACCAATGACCCCGATAAGAAGGAGACACATGAGCGAACAGACCGGTTTCCAACTCATCATCGCTACCTTCGACGACGAAGCGACGGCCGCCCAGGCCGTCAACCGCCTGCTGCAAACCTTCCGCGGCGAATATGACAACATGCCCGCCGCCGCCTACGTGGGTAAGGACGCCAGCGGCCAACTGACCATCCGCGAGACAGCCGACCTGGGCGGCAAACAGGGCGCCGCCGCGGGCGCGCTGGCCGGCGGGCTGGTCGGCTTGCTCAGCCGCCGGCGGGGCATGTTCAGTTCGGCGGCGCTGGGCGCGCTGCTGGGCGGCGTGGCCGCCAAAAAGCTCGACACGGGCATCCCCGACCCGCGTCTGGAGGCCATCGGCCGGGCGCTGGATGCTGCCAGCGGCGCGGCTGTGGCCATCGTCAGCGACAACGCTGTGGATCAACTGCTGGGCGTGGTCAAGGGGCTGGGCGCGCACGTGCAGGCCGAGCCGTTCGCCCGCGAGACCGACTTCATGAAGCAACTCCAGGCGGGCAACATCGCCGGGGCGGCGACCATCCTGGCCAATCAGGCTGAGGGACGGCTGGCCGGGGCGACGGCGATGGCCGTCGAGCGCGCCGAGGCGCTCGGCGGGCAGGCCCGCGGCATGATGACCGGGGACGAGCCGGACACGCCGACCGACGAGGAACAGATCGAAATCCTCATCGATCCCGACGCGGCGGCGACGATGGTCAGCACCGACACGCAAATGACGCCGGGCATCCCCGTGCGGCCGGACGAAGAGATGAAAGCCGCGCCCGCCCCCAAGCCGGCTCAGGTGGCCGGGGCTGGCGCTGTGCCCGACAGCGACGCCGGCGGGCTGGCGCGCACCGACATTGACGAATCGGCCGCGGGCGTGGCCGATATCTGGCCGCCAGCGGTATAGGCTGCCGGTCGCGGACGGCGCGGGGCGGCAATCGCCTGCCCCGCGCCAACGGCCGGCCGTTTGTCCTCCTCTCTCAGACCCCACCCCAGGACTCCCTCCTGACCAAGAACAGGTAAGGGTAAACCCTTACTGCCCGCAGCGCGTGTGACAAATGTCATGTTTTTCGATGACAAATGTCACTAGGCTCATCTCTGTGCGCCCGCTAGACTGTCGCATAAGTGGGCTATGAGTTTCGTTCACTCATAGTGCCCACCAGCGCAGCAGTCTCGCGCGTCGAACTGTTCGCTTGAGTTGGGCCAGGAGGCGATCGCGCCCCTCCCCGACGTGACACGCCAGCGAGGCAACCGCCGTTCCAGACTGCCTCCCCGGCTCAGGAGGTCGTGCGCTCAGGGCCATACCGCTTTATCTGATCGCCATTTCATTCCAGTTACCGGCCGACGGGCGCATTGGCGACGCCGGCGGCCGTCCCGCTCCTTCTGTCCGCGTTTCTTGTGCCCGCCGGGTCTGTCCGGCGCGATTGTCTTTCAGAAAAGGATATCACCACCATGTCAGCCTTACGTCATTCGCGCTTCCTACGTATCGGCGCTGTTTTCAGCATCCTTGTTATCTTGATCCTGGCCGTCAGCGTGGCCTCGGCCGCGGTTAACTAGAATCAGGGCTTTGAAGTGAACACCAGCGGCTGGTTCCAGGGTCTGGACAACGGCAGCTACTATGGCACCATCGCCCGCGTACCGTCGGGAACCAACGGCATCGTCTCGGCCGAGGGCGTAGCCCACGCCGTCATCACCGGCACGCCCGGCGAGGGCGCGCCCTTTACGCGCTTTGGCAGCTATAGCTCCGTGTGGCCCGGCGCCTGGACGGCCGAGATCGACGTCTATCTCGACCCCGCCTGGCCCGCCGGCACCGGCTTCGATTACTCTGTCGCCGCCAGCAACTCAAGCGGCGGCTATCTGCGTGACTTCATTTTCCTTGTTGCCAAGGACACCTCCACCGGCAAGCTGCTGGTTGCGGCTTCCAATGGCTCCGGTGGTGCGCCTCGGGAAGACCTGGAGACCCTCAACCACGTTGAAGTGACCACCGCCGGCTGGTATACCCTCCGGCACGTGTTCTACAAGAGCAGCACCCAACTGGCCGTCGACCTGAAACTGGTCAACAGCAGCGGAACCGTCCTGTTCACTCAGACTCTCACCGACGCCGCGGACACGCTGCCCGGCATCGTCGGCGGGAACCGCTACGGCTGGTTTGTCTATGTCGCCAACGGCCAGACTCTGCCCATCGACAATTCGCGTACCTGCCTCGGCACCCAGGGCTGCGACCCCAACGTCGTCATGGTTGTCGCCCCGACCGACGGCACGATGGTCATGCCGACCAACGTCTGCGCCGGTGGCGTACTCAGCCTCTGGACGCGCGACTGGTCGACCTGCGACGAGAACAGCACCGGCACGACGGGCTACGTGGCCCTGGCCGCCGGCCCGGCCACGCCGCCGGCCGGCATCGGTAGCGCCCAATTCGTCACCGCCGGGCCAGCCAACGGCCCGGCCATCTTCAACCCGTTCGAGTTGGGCCTGCCGCTGGACCAGATCTTCCAACTCACCTACGATACGTATGGGGCGAGCAGCGAGCGGCCGAACTTCTTCTTTAACGTTGACTACGACCTGACCGACGCCTCGCAGGCCTGGCAGGGGCGCATGGTCTGGGTGCCGTCGCTGCCCGGCTGCGCGACGCTAGTCAACAACACCTGGCAGACCCTGAACCCGCTGGCCCTGCGCGACGCGGCCTGCTGGTTCCAGACCCAACCCCCGGTCGTGAACAACGTCGTCGGCGCGCCCCTCTACCCGCTCAATGGCGCGGCCGGCAGCTGGAATCAGCTCATGGCCGCCTATCCCGAGGCGGGCGTCCACCCGACCTATGGGGCTATCGGCTTCAAAGTTGGCTCCGGCTCTTCGGCCATGACCGTCAGCCTCGACAAGCTGGTCGTCGGCTACAACAACGGCGCCGACCGCTTCGTGACCTACGACTTCGAGCCGGGGGCGGCGCTGAACGTCTCGGCGACCCCCAACAACGTCTGCTCCACCAGCCAGGTCAAGATCGACTTCGCCAACGTGCCCGGCGCGTATGGCTACGAGTTCGTGGTCGATTACAACCAGACGCTGGTCGATGCCCTGGGCGCGTTCTCTCCGGCGCTGTTCGACCCCGCCAAGGGCAGCAGCCCCGGCACGGCTTGGGCGGCCAACTGCACAACCACGCCCGGCCAGTGCAAGTTCGCCCTGACACTCCACAATCCGGCCCCCGCTGTCAGCGGTTCGGGCACGGTGGCAACCATCAACCTGACGGCTAAGAAAGCGGGCGTGTTTGCCCTGGGCATCCACGACGTGAAGCTCACCGACGAGGACGGCGTGGCCATCTCCGTCACCCTGCCGCCGGCGGCGATCGCTGTGGATGTCTGCGGCACGGCGACGA
The DNA here is from genome assembly GCA_035372725.1 of Promineifilum sp. (SeqCode). Taxonomy (GTDB): domain Bacteria; phylum Chloroflexota; class Anaerolineae; order Promineifilales; family Promineifilaceae; genus Promineifilum. Next base: position 2,532 of record DAOSMQ010000151.1, on the reverse strand, counting down.
TCAGCGGCCGCGTCAGCCTACAGGGGCGGGTGGCGCCCATCGACGCGGGCACGGTGACCATCACGCCACGCGGCGGCGGCACGCCGGTGTCGGCCCCGTTTAGCGCCGTCGACGGCACGTACTCCCTGACGGTGCTCTATCCGCCGGGCGGCGCGACCTTTGTCCTGCAGGCCGCGCACCAGCTCTATCTAACCAACAAGAAGGACCTGGTTGTGTCCGGCACCGCCATCACCGGCCAAAACACGCGTCTCCTGGGCGGCGACGCCAACAACAACGCCGCGGTGGAGATCGGCGACCTGAGCTGTATTGGCGGTGACTTCGGTCTGACCGGCGCGGCGATAAGCGACTGCGGCGGCCTGGGCAGCCCGGACATCAACAAGGACGCCAAGGTCAACATCCAGGACCTCAGCCTCGCCGGCGGCAACTACGACAAGGTCGCCCCGCAGGGCTGGTAACCATGCTTTGGCGGCAGCGCGGCCGTCGCGCCGCGTCTGCCCCTAATGCTACATCGCCCGGCGTCGGCCCAAACCCGGCGCCGGGCGCAATGGCGTCAATCAGGAGGTTTGCGCCATGTCTAGACACGTCGCTCGTTTGCTCGTTTTCGCCCTGTTGCTGGTGGCGCTGCTCGCGCCCATCGGCCGCCTGGCCGCCGTGGGGCCAATAGTCACCCCCGGCACAATCCCCACGGCCCAGATCAAGGGCGTGGTCAAGTTCCGCAACTTCGCCCCGCTGGCCACCGGTTTCGACGTGCAAATCGGCCCGTCGGAGGCCGTCTCGGCCAACAACGGCGGCGACGCCAACTACCCCTGGGGCGCGGTCAACGCCGTCAGCTTTGCCTACAACGGCAACCAGCTGGCCGCCGGCTTCCCCACTCTCAACGGCGGCTCGCCCAATACAGTCACCTATCCCGGCGCGCTGAGCGGCCCGCTCAACTATCTGCAAATCGACGTCGTTTGCCGCGACCCTGGAGCGACCGTTGCCCTCAAGAACGTCATGGTCGCCGGGACATCGCTGGGCGACTTCATGCCGGCCACTTGCGGCGGGGCCGGCGACACGCACAGCTGGTACGTCACCGGCCTCGATCTGAGCGCCGGCTTCCAGTTGACGGGGGCCATCCACCTGAGCGGCTTCGCCGGCCTGTCGGGCCAGGAGACCAGCAAGGTGCTCATCCGCGTCGGCACCATTCCCGCGACCCCGGCCACGGCCGCCGTCACCTTCACGCCCGCGGCTAAGGCGCTGGTGTGCAATGCAACCGAATTGCGCATCGACTTCCGCGACATGCCGGCTATCTACGGCTACCAGTTCAAGGTGCAATACGACGAGGCACTGTTGGACGCCGTCGGCGCGTTCGACAATAGCTGGTTCAACACCACCAACCAGGCCAACGTGCCCGGCGGCTGGGGCGCGTCGTGCGCCGCCGGCGTGTGCAAATTCGCCGTCAGCAAGGTCAACCCGGCCACGCCCGTTAGCGGCTCTGGCCCGGTGGGCAAGATCACCTTCACCGCCCAGGCCGCGGGCGTCTCTATGGTTCAGTTGACGAATTTGATCGTCACCGACCTCGACGGCTTCAGCGTGCCGGCCGCCGCGCCGCTGCCGGTTGAACTGACCACCTGCGGCCGCGCCTCCATCAGCGGCAAGGTCAGCCTGCAAGGGCGCGTCACGCCCATCGACGGCGGTGAGGTCAGGGCCATCGACGCCGGTGGCGTCTTCCCGACCGTCACCGTGCCGTTCGACGCCGCGGGCAACTACACGCTCAGCAATCTGCCTGTGCTGCCCGGCGGCTCGTCCTACAAGCTGCGAGCGACCCACATCCTCTACCTCGGCAACGAGAAGACGCTGGCCCTTAGCCCGGGCGCGGCCCTGACCAACCAGAACACGCGGCTGCTGGGCGGCGACGCCGACAACAGCGGCCTCAATCCGCCGGGCACGGTCGGCGTGGACGTGGGCGACTTGAGCTGCGTCGCCGGGGCGTTCGACGGCCCGCCCCTCAGCTGTGGCCCGTTCCCCCTCAGCAGCACCGACATCAACAAGGACAACGTCACCAACATCCAGGACCTGGCCATCACCGGCGGCAACTACGCCAGGAACCCGTTCCAGCCCTGGTAATTTTCCATCGGCGCAAGGGGCGGCTCGCGGGTCGCCCCCCATTCGCGGGGCGGTCAGCGTACCGCCCCATTTCTTGTCACTATGAAAAGAACCGCTTACCGATTCCTCTGGCCGCTCGTGGCGCTCGTTCTGCTTTGGGGCGCGCCTGTCGCCATGGCCCAAACGGGCGCGGCCGTCGTGCGGCCCGACCCGGCGTCGCTCACTGTCGTCGCCGGCCAGATGCAAACGATCAGCGTACTGGTGGAGAACGCCGCCGAAGTCTACGGCATCGACATCCGCGCCAGCTTCGACCCGGCGCTGATCGAGATCGTTGACGACGACCCCGCCCGCGACGGCGTGCAGCTGACGCCCGGCACTATCCCCCAGCCCGACTTTGTGGCCGTCAACGCCGCCGACAACGCCGCCGGGACGCTGCGTTACGCCACC
>DAOSMQ010000150.1:0-6093 GCA_035372725.1 Promineifilum sp. (SeqCode) | reverse complement strand
CGCCGTCACCAGGATGAGCGCCCACAGGGCCAACGGCAGGTCCACGTCGGCGGCGTGGGCCGAGGTGTTCCACAGCAGGGCGCCGATGGCGATGAGCGACGAGCCGACCAGGCCGGTGACGCGCTCCATCAGCACCGAACTGAGCGCCTCGGAGCCGTGGCCGTGGCTCTGGCGCAGTGTAACCACCTTGACCAGATCGCCGCCAAAGCCGGAGGGGATGAAGTTGTTGGCGAAGAAGCCCAGGTAGTAGAGGTAGACCAGATAGCCGAAGCGCGGCTCGTCGTTCAGGGCGCGCAGCAGAACGTACCAGCGAAAGGCGCGGATGACGACGTTGAGCTGGAACAGCAGGAAGGCCAGGCCATACCAGTACCAGTTGATGCGCGACAGCGTCGCCACCACCTCGCCCAACCCCACCCGGCTGAGCAGCCAGACGAGGAGGACGATGCTGAGGGCAATTTGGGAGAGGCCAACCAGCTTCTTGCGGTTAGCGCGGAGGAATTTGGCCATAGCAAAGGAGATTATATCTCGTCAGGACGCTCGTTGGCGAACGGCGCAACGTGGAGCCTGGGGTCACCACACCGTGCTAGGCAAAATACTGCTCGTTCGTGGCGAACCACCAGATAATCGAGGCGGGCACGAGCAAAGCCGCGAGAGTGTATGGGTTTATATTCCCGGCAAGCGCCTGTGTGGCGACCCCGGCGATGGAAATACACATCAGAAGTATGACGCCGATTCTCGCCCAGTTCTTCTGGCGAAATAACCCGGTTACGACGACAACCCCGGCGATAGCCAGGCCCAGAAAGATAAGACCGCTCATGCGGCCGGTTCTCAGCAAGGATAGTCCGATGATGGTATTGGCGGCGGCGCCGCAAAAGAGAAGGACGGCATAGATAGTCACGCAGCCGGGCCGGCTGGGGAGAACCTGGACATCCGGGGTGGCTGGAAAGGGCGAACCCCACGCTTCGGCCAATGTGGGCGCGGTGGCGCTAGCGGTCGGATCAGTCTCCGGTACCCTGTCCAGCTCCATCGCGACCGCAGCGTCCAGCGCCTGGCCGCACTGCGTACAGAAACGTGAGCCGGCTCGGTTTGTGAAGCCACAATGGGAGCAAACTGGGAGTTCCATCTCTATCCCTCTACGTCCCTCTCCAGCGCATCGTAGATGCCGGCCGCCCACCGGCGCACCGAGCCGCGATACTGCTCAATCCCCCCGGCCACCACATCCCGCGCCCGCATCGTCCACTCCGGCGTCCGCTCATACGCCCCGCGGTTCCCCGGCCGGGCGGTAACGCTCCACCCCCGCTGGCCGGAATCGACCGCGGCGCGCTGCCGCTGCCGCATTTCGGCCGGCGACAGATCATCGGCCACAAAGCTGGCCAGCAGTCGCCGCGCGTGGGCCAGCCCCTCGGCCGAGTAGAGGCTGGGGTGCTGCAAGTGGTAGCACAGCACCATGAGGTGGTGTACCTCGCCCAGTTCCGGCCGCTCGTTTTCCCAGAAGAGCAGTTGGTGGAAGTCGTCGGCGCAAGTACGCCCATCGGCCCACGCTGCGCCGCATTCAGGACAGTGGTGACTCATGCGCCCATTGTACCACGGCTGCCCCGCGCCCCGGTCGGGCTATTGCACAGTCGGAAGAAGACCTCACGCAAAGGGCGCGAAGGAAGCTAAGAACGCCAAGAAGTGCCTTTTTTGCGTCCTTTGCCCCCTTGGCGCTCTTTGCGTGAGGTGTCTTAATGACTTTGCGATGACCCTGCGTGCCACGGTTCATGCGGTGGCCTGCCCATCCGACGCAAAGGGCCGGCGTCCGGTTTACCGGAACGCCGGCCTCTTCATTTGTTGGCCAGTGCTACGTCATGCCCGCGGGCGGGGCCGCGCCTACAAGCCATCCACGTTCAGCAACGGCTCCTTGATGCCGTCCGGGTCGCCGGCGTTGTTCCAATTGGAGTTGGCCGCGGCGATGAGCGCCGCCTTCACCTGGGCCGGGGTCGCGCCGGGGTTGTTGGACTTGTAGAGCGCCGCCGCGCCGGCCACGTGGGGCGAAGCCATGGACGTGCCCGACATGGTGGCGTAGGTGCTGCCGCGGTAGGTCGAGTAGATGCAGACGCCGGGGGCGATCAGGTCTACGTCCGAACCGTAGTTGCTGAAGTCGGCCAGCGTGTCGTCCACGTCGCTGCGGCAGGTGGCCGCCCCACCCCCGCCCGGCTGCCCGTTGAAGTCGGCCAGGGCCGAGACGGTGATGACTTCGGAATAGGTGGCCGGTCGGAAGTTGTTGGCGTTGGCCGCGGAGTTGCCGGCGGCAACCACGTAGGTTACGCCCGCGTTGACCGAATTGCAGATCGCATTGTGGTAGGCGTCTGAACCGGGGCAGGTGCTGTCGGAGCCGCTGCCGCCCAGGCTCATGTTGACCACCTCAATCGTGCCGGCATTGGCCGTTACCCAGTTGATGCCGCAGATGATCGTCGAGGTCGTGCCGGAGCCCTGGTTATTCAGCACCCGCACCGCCCACAACCGCGCTCCGGGCGCGACGCCGACGACGCCGTTGCCGTCATCCTTGGCGGCGATGGTGCCGGCGACGTGCGTGCCGTGACCGTGGCCGTCGCTGTAGGAGTTGCCGGTGGAGCAGTTCTTGCCGCCGACAACGTTCAGATCGGGGTGATTGGTCTGGATACCCGTGTCAAGCACAGCCACATCCACGTTCACCGCGCCGGAGCCGTTGCCGGAGATGGTGCTGCTCAGTTCGCCATCGATGCGGTCAATGCCTGTGGGCAGCGTCTGGGCCTGGATGGTGACGACGCGGTCGGGTTCAACCGACAGCACGCGCGGGTCGGCCATCAGCCGCTGCAAGCGCGACGCGGGGATACGCGCGGCGAAGCCGATAATGGCAACATCGTAAACCTGGGAGACGCGCAGGCCATAGGCCCGCCCGAGATCAGCGGCCACGGCGCTGACTTTGGCGTTGGCGCTGACATTGGGGGCCAGTTGAACGATGTAGTGGTCGGGCACGATGTCGCCATCGGCCAGCGCCGGACGGACGGCGCGGCCACTCAGGATGAGAGTGAGCATGATGACAGCGGCGATGAGCGGGAACAACTTGACTCTGCGGGTTGACATGATCGGACACTCTCCTTCAACGCGATTTGGTTTTTAACAGACCTGACCACTAAGCAGCCGCGCGGCCACTCCACTACTTCCCGTGGGACTTGTCCTTTGGGGGCGAGCGAGGGCATTATAAAAAGAGTTGTTGGAAGCGCAAATGGCTTCTTCACTGGGCACGGAAATGCCACGCAAATGACCCTCAACTGTCGCCGCGGCCGGGAAGCGTATTCATACCCCTTTCTATATCTTGCCTATGTCGCCAGAAAGGCGACAATTCCGGCGCAAAGCATTACCCTATAGCCAAATGGCCGCGCTGCTCAGCCAGCCGCGGGTGACAGACACATCGGCGTTGTCCTGTTACGCCATTGGCGACCCTGCGCCAACGGCGACTCTTCCACATCCTACAGGGCGCGACATCTGCAAACGAGGCAAACGATGAAAGCAATACGCATCCATGAATGTGGCGGGCCGGAAGTGCTGCAACTAGATGAGATGGAGGTACCACAGCCGGGGCCAGGCGAGGTGCGGGTGATGATCCGCGCCGCCGGAGTCAACTTCATCGACATCTATCAGCGCAAGGGTCAGTATAAGGGCGAGCTGCCCTTCACGCCCGGCTCGGAGGCCGCCGGCGAAGTCCACGGGTTGGGCGAGGGCGTCACCGGGCTGGAGGTGGGCGAGCCGGTGGCCTATGCCATGCACCTGGGGGCCTACGCCGACTTCGCCATCGTGCCCGCCTGGAAGCTCGTCCGCATCCCGCCTGGCGTCAACACGATGACCGCGGCCGCGGCGATGCTCCAGGGCATGACCGCCCACTATCTGACCCACGACACCTACCGCATCTGCCCCGGCGACACGGTGCTCATCCACGCCGCCGCTGGTGGCACGGGCGCGCTGGTGGTACAGATGGCCAAGCTGCGCGGGGCGCGGGTCATTGGCACGGTCTCGACCGCGGAGAAGGAGCAACTGGCCCGCGAGCGCGGCGCAGACGAGATCATTCGCTACACCGAGCAGGACTTCGAGGCCGAGGTGAAGCGGCTGACCGATGGCCGCGGCGTCCAGGTCGTCTACGACTCTGTCGGCAAGGACACGTTCCTGAAGGGGTTGAACTGCCTACGTCCGCGGGGCATGATGGTTCTCTTCGGCCAGTCGAGCGGCCCGGTTGCGCCAATTGATCCGCAAGTGCTGAATCATAAGGGCGCGCTCTTCCTGACCCGGCCGGCCCTGGCCCACTACAACACCACCCACGAGGAAATTCGCAGCCGCGCCAACGCCGTCTTCGAGTGGATCAACAGCGGCCAGCTGGTTGTGCGCATCGACAAGACTTTCCCGCTGGATGAAGCCGCAGGCGCCCACCGCTACATGGAGGCGCGCCAGTCGAAGGGCAAGGTGCTATTGGGCACACAGCAGGGCCGGGCCAAGAAGCTTGAACAACTCGACCGGACAATCGACCGCACAGACCTGGTGGACGAATCGGCCTGGGAGTCGTTCCCGGCCAGCGACCCGCCCACCTTTGCCGCTTCAACCAACGCCGGTTAGCGGTAATCAGGGAGATAGCAGCGTCGGAAGAAGGCGCTCACGCGAAGGCGCTCACGCAAAGTCGCTAAGGGGCAAAGGCGCAAAGAAGAATTGAAGAGAGATTCTTCTTTGCGTCCTTTGCTTACTTTGCGCCTTTGCGTGAGCGCCTTTGCGTGAGCGCTTTCAGAGCTACGGCGTCAGCGGCAACCGCACCAGGAAGGCCGACCCGCGCCCCGGCTCGCTGGACACGCTCACCGCGCCGCCCTGGGCGGCGACGAGTTCTTTGACGATGGCCAGTCCCAGCCCGGAGCCGCGCCGGCCGTCCTCGGCCCGCACGCGCGACTTATCCAGCCGGTAGAAGCGCTCGAACACCCGCGGCAACTCCTCCGCGGGGATGCCCGGCCCGTTGTCGGTGACACTGCCCTCGACGAAGCCGTCATCGGCGCGGACGGCCAGATGGACGTGGCCGCCGGAGGGCGTATAGGTTAGCGCGTTGTCGGCCAGGTTGGTAAACACCTGCGCCAGCCGGTCGGGGTCGCCCAGCACCGGCGGCACAGACGGCGCATCGAGGGTCAGATCGATCTGCCGGGCGCGCGCCCGGGGCACTTGCCCGCGGTGGACGTCGGCCATTACGGCGCTCACGTCAACCGGGCGCAACGTCAAGTGGAGTTGGCCCGATTCGATGCGGGCCAGGTCAAGCAGTTCATTGACCATGCGAGCCATGCGCCCGGCTTCGGTGTTGATGGTTTCGGCGGCGCGGCGGCGGTCCTCAGGCGTGTCAGCCGCGCCGTCAAGCAGCGCCTGGCTCCAGCCGGAGATGGCCGTCAGCGGCGTCTTGAGGTCGTGGGAGACGTTGGCCACCAGGTCGCGCTGGGCCGTCTGGGTGGCGTCCACCTGCGCGGCCATGCGGTTGAAGCTCTCGGCCACGCCGCGCACCTCATCCGGCCCCTCCGGCGGCACGCGCTGCTTGTAATCGCCGCGGGCGATGGCCCCGGCAGCCGCGGCCAGATGTTGCAGCGGCCGGCTGACGGAGCCGGTCAGCCACGCCGCCAGCAAGATAGCCAGCAGGAAGGCCACGCCGCCGGCATAGAGCAGCGGGCGCAGGAAAAAGTCGCTGAAGAACTTGCCCGCCGTCGGTTCTGGCTCGGCGTAGAAGATGAGTACGGGATCGAAGGCGGGGTTCGGCTCGGCGAAGACCAGCCAGCGCTCGCCATTGCTGTGGACGAACGTGCCAAAGATGCTGCCCCGGCCGACGTTGGCCATCGTCAGGCTTTGCGGCCGCTCCACCTGGGTCAGTGGATCGCCCACCCAATCATCCTCTCCCACGGAGTCGAAGATGATCTGCTGCGCGCCGCTATCGACGACGAGGATGCGCACATTGGCGCTCTCGGCTGTCGAAATGAGCAACCCTTGCAACTCCTCGCCGCCCGCGCCCGTCTGCCATAGGTTCAGCAGTTCGCGTTGGTTGGTGCGGCTGATGGCCGAGAG
>DAOSMQ010000149.1:0-6094 GCA_035372725.1 Promineifilum sp. (SeqCode) | reverse complement strand
AGCGTCGGCGTCGGCCGGTTCGCGCCCACGCCGCGGGCGATGGTGGGCCGCGGCGTCGCCAACTCCAGGTCGAACTGCTGCAAAAGCATGGTCGAGATGACGGCGATCTCGTTGTTGGCGAAGTTCATGCCCATGCACTTGTGCGTGCCGCCGCCGAAACCGATCAGCGCGAAGCGGTCGGCCTTGTCCTCGGCCCGCTCCGGCGCGAAGCGCAACGGGTCATACTGCTCCGGCGCGGCGAATAGCTCCGGCAGCTGGTGGGCGACCTCGGAGGCGATCTGCACCTTCCAGCCCGCGGGGATGCGGTAGCCGCCGGCCTCGATGTCCTCATCCACGTCGCGCAACAGGATGTCGGCCGACGGGTACAGCCGCTCTACCTCAGTGACGGCATAGTTCATGTGCGTCAGCGCGTGGAGCGTGCGGCCGTCGATGGGCGTGCCGGCGGGGGCCACGCGGTCGATCTCCTCGCGGACGATGGCAAGATAGTCGGGGTGTTGCAGCAGCAGGATGACGTTCCAGGCCGCCTGCCCGGCCGTCGTCTCGTGCCCGGCGAACATCAGGCCGAGCATCAGGTTCATGAGCACCTCGTCCTCGATGGGCGCGTCGGTGTCGCCGTAGCGCGAATTGACGAAGTCCTGCAGGAAGTCGTTGTACTGCTCCGGGTGGGCGCGGCGTTCGTCCAGGATGGGCTTCAGGATCGCGCCCATGCGCGCGCGGGCGCGGTCGCGCCGCCAGAACTTGGGCAGCGGCAAATTGGGCGGCAGCACAGCGTCGATGCCCTTGCTGAGGTCCTCGTACAGGTCCCAGAATTCGCGCCCGGCTTCTTCCTGAAAGCGGTCGCCCATCAGGGCGCTGCCGGCGACCTGCTGCGCCAGCCAGCCCATCGTCCCGACGACCTCGAACTCGCCCTCGTCGCCCAGCGCGTCGAGCCACTTCTGCACCTCGCGGCCCATGATGCTGATGTAGTGGGCCATCTTCTCGCGCCGGAAGGCCTGGGTCAGGAACGGCCGCTGGCGCAGATACTCGTCGTGCCCGGCGATGAAGAGCACTTCGCCAAAGGCCGCCCGCAGGAACTTATAGGGCGTGGCGATGTTGAGCGCCTTGTCGGTCTCCATGAAGAACGTGCGCTGGTTTTCCGGCCCAATGAGCACGGCCACGTTTTGCGGGCCGAGCTTGATCGTGAAGACCTTGCCGTGTTCCTCATAGCCGCGCCGCAACAGATCGCCGCGCCCATCGCCATACTCCGTGGCATGGCCCAACAGCGGTTTGGCCCCGGACACAACCGGGGGTGTGGGTAGGGTAGTATCCATCGTATTCACTTCACTCCATTGCTTTTCCGGGGCGAACCGCAGCCGCGCAACCTGCACGGGCAAGTGTCGCCATGATTCATGACTCAACTGTTAGGCGTCGTGGGTAGTCGCTCCCCCACATCGCGCCGATGCCCATCAGCCGCTTACCGGCCGATGGCGGCCCCCTTCGTCTGGCAATCCAACACGGCCAGCGTCACCGCCGCCGTCCGCTCCAACTGCGTCCGATCCGGGTAGACCTTGACCATCATCGCCAGCCCGTACAGCCCGAAGAGCAGAAAGCGGGCCAACTCCCCGGGTGGAAAGTGGGCGGCGATCTCGCGCTCGGCCTGGGCCTCGGCCAGACGGCGGCCGAGCAGCGCCTCGATGTCGTCGAAGTGGGCGCGCAACTCGGCCGTCACGGCCTCGTCCTGCCCGCCCAGCTCCACAGCGGCGTTCAGCGTGAACGTCCCCCGCCGGGCCGGGTCGGCCACCAGCCGGTCGATGAGCCGGGCGAACACCTCGGCCAGAATTTCGCGCACGGCGCGCGGGTCGGCCAGCAGGCCAGCCATCTCGTCGCGCTCCACCTGCCGGTACTGGGCCAGCGCGGCCAGATAGAGGTCGTGCTTGCTGCCGAAGGTGGCGTAGAGACTGCTGCTGCTCAGGCCCGTGCCGGCGGCCAGTTCGCGCACCGAGGTAGCCTCATAGCCGCGCTCCCAGAACAGACTCATCGCCTGCTCCAGGGCGTCGCTCTCGTCAAATGCTCGTGTTCGCGCCATAACCCCACTATAGCATATCTGGAACGAGCGATCCATTATGCCGCCCGCTTCCCAGCGGAGACTCATCTAGAAGGCAGGGGCCAGGTTCCAGGGGCCAGGGTCTCGGGAACGCTCTCTTTCCAACCCCTGGCTCCTCGGAGCTTTGCCAAAGTCATCCCAGGCGCACCGACCTGACAGGTGAGCGGCCACGAATCGTACTTGCACCAGAGAACGACTGGCCGCTCACCTGTCAGGTCAATGGTCGCTCGACGACTTTGGCAAAGCCCGGCACTGACCCACTTCCCCCGCTATGCTATACTGTAGCCGACGGGGCGCGGCCGTTGGCCTGGGCCGCGGCCACCGCCGGGAGAAGATCATGCCAGTGATCAAGCGCTTGCTCTACGTCCTGGGCATCGTCGCGCTGACGGCCGCCGTTGTCGTCGCGGGCCTGCTGGCCGGCGCGCCAGCGCCCGCCGGGGCGGCTCCGCAGATAACCATCACCGCCTCACCGACGTTCACGGCCACGCTCAGCCTGACCGCCGACCGGGCCTATGTGCCCGTGGGCGAGACGCTGACGCTGACGGCCGATCTGGTCGCCCGCGGCTGCAACTACCCGATCATGGATTTAACCGTGAAGGAAGACCCCGCCCGGCCGCCGCTCTTCGCCCACATCGACCCACCCGGCGACATCATTGGGCCAGGCATCAGCTTCCCCTCGGCGTGGACGTTCCGCGCCGAGCGCGCGGGCACGACCCGCTTCCTGGCGCAGACCTTTGGCGAGACCGACTGCAACGGCTGGCAGTGGCACTACGAGAACGCCGTCTCGCCGTCTATTGTGGTCTATGATCTGCCCATTCACGTGTGGTTGCCAACGATTAGTAGCCCGTAAAAGTGGAGAAACCCCCATGCCCGACATCCTCATCCGCCGCGCCACCGCCGACGACGCCGCCGCCCTCGTGCGCCTCTTCAGCGCCCCGCGGGCGATGTGGGGCACGCTGCAAGTGCCCTACACCAGCGAGGAGGCCCGCCGCCGCCGCCTGGTCGACGCGCCGGAGGGGACGTACCCGCTGGTGGCCGAGGTCGATGGCGAGGTCGTCGGCCAGTTGACGCTGCACAGCAACCCCACCCGGCCGCGCCGCGCCCACGTTGGCGCGCTGGGCATGGCCGTGCGCGACGACTGGCACGGCCGCGGCGTGGGCACGGCGCTCATGGCCGCCTGCCTCGACCTGGCCGACAACTGGCTCAACCTGACGCGCATGGAACTGGAGGTCTACACCGACAACGAGCCGGCCATCCGTCTCTATACGAAGTTCGGCTTTGAGATCGAAGGCACAATGCGCCGCTATGCCTACCGCGACGGCGAGTGGGTGGATGCCTATTTCATGGCCCGCCTGCGCGACGCGCCCCGGCCCTAGAAACCAAGTTCCTCCAGGAAACTCGGTTTCCACCCGCCGGCAACGAACAACGCCGGGCCAGGATGCTCTCCTTGCCCGGCGTTGTTGGCCTTGAGCGGGTCTTGCGACGCCGCGCGCTGGCTCCGGTGGGCTAGTCGCCCGTAATCCCCAGCGCCACCTCCCGCTCGCGGCGGAACTGGCGCGTGTACAGGTTGTAGTAGTGGCCGCCGGCGCGGATCAACTCCGCGTGCGTGCCCTGCTCGGCAATATGGCCGTTCTCAATGACCAGGATGCGGCTGGCCCGCTTGATCGTGCTCAGCCGGTGGGCGATGACGAAGCTCGTCCGCCCTTCCATCATCTGCTCCATGCCGCGCTGGATGAGCGCCTCGGTCAGCGTGTCCACCGAGCTGGTCGCCTCGTCCATGATGAACAGGTCCGGGTCGGCCAGGATGGCCCGCGCCAGGCTGATGAGCTGCTTCTGGCCCACGGACAGCTTGCTGCCGCCCTCGCCGACCTGCTCGTCGTAGCCATTCTCCAGCGTGACGATGAAGTCATGCGCCCCGGCCAGCCGCGCCGCCTCCACCAGTTCGTCGTCGGTGGCGTCCAGACGGCCATAGCGCAGGTTGTCGCGGATGCTGCCGCTGAACAGGTGCGGCGTCTGGAGCACCATGCCGATCCGGCTCTGGATGGCGTGCTGCGTCAGGTCGGTGTAGTCGTGCTCGCCAAACAGCACCCGCCCTTCCTTCGGCTCGTAGAAGCGGCACAGCATGTTGACGATGGTCGACTTGCCGCCGCCCGTCGGGCCAACGAGAGCGATGGTCTCGCCCGGCCGCACGCGCAGGTTGAAGTTATCCAGCACGTGCTTGCCCTTCTCGTAGTAGAAGGTCACGTCGTCGAAGACGATGTCGCCTTCCAGGTGAGCCGTCTCCAGCGCGCCGGGCTTGTCCTGCACGTCCGGCACGGCGTCGAGCAGCGAGAAGACGCGCTCGCCGCTGGCGATCGACTGCTGCATCTGGGCAAAGACGCGGGCCATCTCCTGCACCGGCCAGATCATGAAGGTCACATAGCCGATGAAGGCTTGCAGCTGGCCAACGGTCGTCTCGCCACGCAGGGACAGCAGACCGCCGTAGAAGATGACCATGGCCACGCCCAGGGCGCTGATGAGTTGCACCGCCGGCAGGAACATCGCCGAGAGCACATTGGCCCGGTAGGAGGCGTTGAACATCATCCCCGTCAGCCCCTGGAACTCGGTCAGGTCCTTGTCCTCACGGGCCAGGGACTTGGTGACGCGCACGCCGCTGATGTTCTCGTTGTACGCGCCGGTGATCTTCGAGTTGATGCGCCGTACCTCGCGGAACTGCGTCAGGATCAGCCGCCGGAAGTAGTAGGCCACGCCCATGAGCAACGGGATGGTGATCATCACCAGCAGGGCCAGCCGCCAGTTGATGAACAGCATGAAGCCCGTGGCCACCAGGACGCTGGTCAGGCCCCAGGTCACGTCGAGCAGGCCCCACGTCACCAGGTCGGCGATGCGCTCCGTGTCCGAGGTGACTCGCGACATGATCCAGCCGACGGCCGTCTTGTCGAAGTAGCTGAAGCTCAGGTTCTGCAAATGATCGAACAGCTTGCGCCGCAAGTCATAGCGCACCTTCTCGCCCAGCAGGGCAGTGATGAAGATGAAGCCGAAGACGACGCCGGCCGTCAGGGCGCTCAGGATGCCGAAGTAGACCAGGATCGACCGCAACGCCGCCGGGTCGCGCGGGATGATGGCGTCATCGACCAGCAGCTTGCCAAAGTAGGTGAAGATGGAGTCGGAGATGGTGACGAGCACCACGAACCCCAGGAACATCACCACCATGCGCCAGTAGGGCACGACCTGTTGCAGGATGCGACCCACCGTCCGGCCACTGAAGCGGGTATTGAAATCTTCTTCTTCGAAATATTCTTCTTCCATGATGACCTCTCGCCATCGAGCGGGGCGACGCGCCTCTCGGCGCGTCGCGCCCGACTAGTCCAGCGCCGCCCTGCCCGTGCTCTGGCGTTCCGGCGTCCGGTAGTGGCCGTTGCTGCCCGTGGCGGCGTGCGCCGCGGCCAGGTCTTGCTGTAGCTCATCTTCGATCTGCGACTGCAACTCGTAGATGCGCCGGTACATACCCTCTTGCTCCAGCAGTTCGGCGTGCGTGCCGCTCTGCACAATGCGCCCCTTCTCCAGCACCAGGATCAGGTTCGCGTTCATGACCGTCTGCACCCGGTGGGCGATGATGAACGTCGTCCGGCCGGGAATCAATTCCTGCAACGCCTCGCGGATGGCCGCCTCGGTCTCCGTGTCCACCGACGACGTGGCGTCATCGAGGATCAGGATGGCCGGGTCCTTCAGCAGCGTCCGCGCCAGCGTCACGCGCTGTTTCTGGCCGCCGCTCAGCGTCACGCCGCGCTCGCCCACAACGGTGTCATAGCCGTCGGGGAACGTCAGGATGACATCGTGGACGGCCGCCGCCCGCGCGGCGCGATAGACGTCCTCGTCCGTCACCTCGCGGTGGACGCCGTACATGATGTTCTCCCTGATCGTCCTGGAGAACAGGAACGGCTCTTGCAAGACGAAGCCGATCTGCTCGCGCAGGTAGCGGCGCGGGTAGTCGCGCAGTTCCACGCCGTC
>DAOSMQ010000148.1:0-6100 GCA_035372725.1 Promineifilum sp. (SeqCode) | reverse complement strand
TTTTCGCGTCCTTGGCGTGAGCCTCTTTCTCTGTCAGCCGCCGCGCGCGCTCGCGCGGTGTTGGTAGCCATTCTGCTGCTGGCTTTTGCCCTGCGCGTCTGGCAACTGACCAGCATCCCGCCCGGCCTGACCCACGACGAGGCCAACCACGGCCGCGAGGCCATCGGCATCCTCGATGGCGTGCTGCGCTACTTCTTCCCGCTCAACTACGGCAGCGAGCCGCTCTATAGCTACACCGTCGCTCTCAGCATGGCCGCGTTGGGGCGCGGCCTGTTCGCCCTGCGGCTGGTCAACGTCGTCTTTGGGCTGGCCGCCGTGGCCATCAGCGCCGCCTGGGCCGCGCCGCGGCTGGGGCGGCCGGCGGCCTTGCTGGGCGCGGCACTGCTGGCCGTGTCCTTCTGGCCGCTGGCCAGCAGCCGCGAGGCGCTGCGGGCGGGCATGCTGCCGTTCTTCATGGGGCTGGCGGCATGGGCCTTCTGGCGCATCCTGGAGGCCACACCGGGCCGGACGAACGGCGAGCGGGCCGGCGCGATCCGCGCTGTCTGGCCCCACGTCCTCCTGTTCGGGCTGGCTCTGGCAGCCACGCTCCACATCTACCTGGCCGCGCGGGTCGGCTGGCTGCTCTTTCCGCTCTTCCTGGCCTATCTGGCCCTGGCCCACCGGGCTGACTTCCGGCGGGCGTGGCCGCCGGCGCTGGCCGGGCTGCTGCTGGGCGGGCTGCTCAGCGCGCCGCTGTTCCTCTATCTGCGCGCCCACCCGGAGATGCAGACGCGGCTAGACATGCTCGACGGCCCGCTGAAGGCCATTGCCGCGGGCCAATGGCGACCGGTGCTGGCCAACGTCGCCAACGCGCTGCTGGCCTTTGTTTGGCCCGGCCGCGGCGACACTTTCCTGGCCTACAACATCCCCGGCCGGCCGGTGTTCGACGCCGTCTCGGCGGCGCTCTTTGTCGTCGGGCTGGGCGTCTGCCTGGGGCGCTGGCGGCGGCCGGCCTATGCCTTCCTATTGTTGTGGTTTGCCATCGGCATCCTGCCGTCGCTGATCACCGGCCCGACGGCCAACACAACTCGCAACCTGGCCGCGCTGCCGGCGGTGTTTCTCATTCCCGCCATCGGCTTCGTCGCCCTCATGGGTAGAGCCTGGATTGATCAGGAAGCGGCTCACGCAAAGGCGCAAAGACGCAAATCGCATCCTCGCGCGAGATACTCTTCTTCGCGCCTTAGCCCCTTTGCGCCTTTGCGTGAGGTCTTCTCACCCGTCACTCGCCACTGGTCACTCGTTGCGGCTGTGCTGTGGCTTGGCTTCGCCGGCGCTGTCTCGGCGCGCGACTACTTTGCCCGCTGGGCCAACGCGCCCGAAGTCCGCGGCGCGTACCAGCACACCCTCGCGGCGGCGCTGGCCCACGTCGCCGCGGTCTACCCCGACGCCGAGCCGGTGGTTTTCTCCAGCGTCTACCCCGGCGCGGCCCATGACCCGTCCATCGCCTTCGTGCTGGCTGCCGGCCGCCCGGCGCTGAGCCGGACGGCGCGCTGGGCCGATGCCCGCTGGGCGCTGGCCTTGCCGCCGGGTGTGTCGCTGGCCGTCGTGCCCGCCTCCACGCCGCCCCATCCGGCGCTGGCGGCGTGGCTGGCGGCGCTGGCGACGGTCGAACTGCGTCCCGACGACCTCGACCCGCGTTTCACCGTCTACCGCCTCGACGGCGACCGGGCCTCGGCCGACCTGGCTGCGTGGGCCGTGCCGCCGGTGGACTTCGGCGGGGCGGTCGAACTGGTGGCGGCGCGCTGGCTGGCTGCGGGCGTCCGGCCGGGGGAGACGGCCGAGTTGCTGACCGCCTGGCGCGTCCTCGACCCGGCGCGGGCGGGGCCGGCCGGGCCGCCGACCTTCGCCAGCGACGCCGTGCTGTTCAGCCACGTCCTCGACGGCGCGGGCGGCCGGCTGAGCCAGCACGACAGCCTCGATGCCCCTTCGTGGGCCTGGCAGGCGGGCGATCTATTCGTCCAGATTCACCCGCTGGTCGTGCCCGCCTCGGCCGCGCCGGGGGAGTACGCCGCCCTCGTCGGCTTCTACGACCGCGCCACCGGCGTCCGCCTGCCCGCGTCCTCCGGCGGCGATACCGCGACCATTCCATCACTGGTTATTGAAGAGTAAAGGCCCTCACGCAAAGAACCTCACGCCAAGAGCGCCAGGGGCGCTAAGACCGCAAAGAGGCGTTTTCTTGGCGTCCTTGCGTCGATTTCTTTTTGCGCCCTTTGCGATCCTGGCGTGAGGTTCTTCTCTTCTTTCCCAATTCCTAATTCGTAATTTCCCCCCTCCCACACTATGATCACGCCATGTCTGGCAAGAGAGCGCCCGAAGAATTGAACGCCGCCGAACTGGAGCAGTTGCTCATTGCCCGGCGGCACGCCGAACGCGAGCAACGCCGGCGCCGCGCCGCGGCCGAGGGGCGCATCGTCGTGCCCGACGAGCGTCGCGCCGCGGCCGCCGATGCTGCCGCGGTGGGGACGGCGCTGCCCACGCCCCGGCCGCGGCCGCTATGGCGGTGGCTGGCCGACCGGGCGCTGCTGCTGGTGGAGCTGGCCGCTGTCGTCGCCCTGGTGGCCATCGTCGCCAGCCTATGGGCCACCAACCGGCAACTCAACCGCGAGTTGGCCGCGGCCCAGGCGGCCCAGAGCCAGGCGCTGGCCTTGCCCACGGCCACGGCCACGCCGGCCATCGGCGTCGTCCTGCTGCCCGGCGGCCACAAGCCGCCCGTGGACGGCCTGCCGCCGGAGCCGGGCGAGGCCGGTGGCATCCCCACCCACCTGCTGCCGGCCGTCAGCGCCTACGTGCCCCCGCCCATCCCCACCCCTGGCCCCGAGCAGGCCCGCCGGCTGGAAATTCCGGCCCTCAGCGGCGATTACCCCATCGTCCAGGGCGACGACTGGGAGCAACTGAAGAAGGGCATCGGCCAGTACGCCGGCAGCGGCCAGCCGGGGCGGGCGGGGAATGTCGTCCTCTCCGGCCACAACGACATCTATGGTGAGCCATTCCGCTACCTTGACCGCTTGCAGGTGGGCGACGAGATCATTGTTTCCACCGAGCGGCAGAGCTACACCTACGTCGTCAGCGAAGTGCGCGTCGTCGATCCGACCGACGTGTGGGTGATGGCCCCGACAGAGGCGGCCCAGGTGACGCTCATCTCCTGCTACCCCTATCGTGTCAACACGCGGCGCATCGTCGTCTTTGCCCAGTTGACCGAAAACAGGGGATGACAAAGCGCGTCCTCGGTCTTATACTCTGCCTTGAGGATGAATCGAGTATTATGGCCAAGAAGACAAATCGACCGAAGGCGAAATCCACCGCCAGACCTGCCAAGCCCGCCCCCGCCAAGAGCGAAGGCGACGGGATGGCTATCAACACCGTGCCGGCCGCGCCGGCTACCTCCACCGCTCCGCGCGCCCCGCGTCCGGCCAAAATAAGCCGCAGCCAGGCCGCCGCTGAGCGGATCGAAGACGAATATGCCTACATCACCGACGACCTGCGGCGGGTGTTTATCCTGGCCGCGCTGATGTTCGCTCTGCTCATTGTCGTCAATCTGGTTTTCACTTACATCGGCTAGCGAGCGCCCCGACACCGGTCACAGGTGACCGGCGGGCCGGGGCCTGTTGATTCCCATTCATCGTTCCATCACCATCTAACGGAGGTTATCATGACCGCAAAGGGAACCGCAGCCAACAGCAACGCCTGGATTTGGACGCTGCTGCGAGGCGTCATCGCCCTCGGCCTGGGCATCTTTCTGATCGTCGGCGGCCAAACGGCCCGAACGACAGCCGCCTATGTCATCCTGGCTTATGTTGCCATTAGCGGCGGGATGCAGACGTTCAGTGGCCTGCTCAACCGGCGCGCGCCTGGCTCAGCCACTGACCGCATCCGCGGACTGGTTGGTCTCGTCGGTGGCATCGCCATGCTGCTACTGCTGTACTTCAACGTCCTGACGCTTTCAACGACGTTCATCATCATCGCCATCCTGGTCATCGCCTTTGGTCTGCTGGGGCTGTTCGAAGTCTTCTTTGACCGGGGCGGGGCCTACTTCCGCTGGATGCCGGTGCTGGTGAATGTGTTGCTGGTGGCGTTGGGCGCGCTGGTGTTCTACTCCAGTTCGCGCGAGGGCTTTGACTTGCAGCTGTGGAGTGGGCTGGTGCTGGTGATCCTGGGCGCGGCTGTGGGGGCCTACGCCTATTTCGCCCAGAAGCCGTCGCCGCAACTGGCCACAGCCGACCTTTAGGTGCGGCGCGGCCGCTGCATTGGCCCCGCTGCGGGGAGGCGTTTGACGCGCCGTTGGCTCTATGCTATCATAGGGCTGTCTTAGGCACGGGCCTAAGCTTTTGCTGTTGCATTAGTAGGGGCGTTCTGGCAAGTCAGAATGCACGCCAAGAGGACTGAATAGATTAAGAGAGTAAGAAAACCTCCAGTTACACGATCCGACACCGTCGATTACCGTATCAATCGGCAGATCCGGGCGCGTGAAGTGCGCCTGATCGATCATAACGGCGTCAATCGCGGTGTTTTGCCCTTCTTCGATGCCCTGCGCATCGCCGAGGAAGCAGAACTGGACCTGGTCGAGGTAGCCCCGAATGCCAACCCGCCCGTCTGCCGGGTGTTGGACTTCGGCAAGTTCGCCTACGAACAGACGAAGAAAGAACGGGAAGCGCGGAAGAATCAGACGAAGGTCGAGATTAAGACCATCCGCCTGACGCCGCGCACCACCGGTTACCATAAAGATATTGGCGTGCGCAACGCGCGCAAGTGGCTAGAAGAGGGCAAAAAGGTCAAGTTCATGGTCCGCTTCAAGTCCCGCGAGATCTCTTACCCGGAGATCGGCCAGCGGGCCTTGCAGGAGATCGCCGAAGACCTGAAGGACATCGCCATCGTCGAACAGCAACCGACGCTGGAAGGCTGGCGAATGACCCTGACCCTCTCCCCCGAAGCGCTGGCGACGCAGAAGACCTAGAGCCGCCCGGCCGCAGGTTGGGCAACCGCATAAGACGGTAGACCGAAAAGGCCCTGCGGGGCCTTTTTTTCCGGCAGCCGCTCAGGACGAGTTGAGCCGCGGCCGACAGAGACTGTGGAAAGGGATGTAACCATGCCAAAGGCAACAAAGAAATATAAACTGAAGACCTACAAGGCGGCCGCCAAGCGCTTCCGCGTCACCGGCTCGGGCCAGATCGTCCGCACCAAGGGCGGCAAGAGTCATCTCCGCCGGCGCAAGTCGAAGCGCACCAAGCAGATGTTCTCCGAGATGATCGTGGTCAGCGCCCCCGGCGATCGCCGCCGGATCAGGCGGATGGCCCCCTATCTCAAGCTGTACAAGGCCAATCCCCCGGCTTAAGTGGAATCGAATCGAGCAGTCAATCGCTGCCTGGCCTTGCCCCTGGGGTTGAGTGACCAGGCGACACCAAATGCGAGGTAAGTCACAATGCGTGTAAAAGGTGGTTTTGTAACCCGTCGTCGTCATAAGAAGATCCTCGACATGACCAAGGGCCAATGGGGCTCGCGGAGCAAGCTGTTCCGGCGCGCCAACGAGGCCATGATGAAGTCGTACTTCTATGCCTATCGCGACCGGCGCAACCGGAAGCGCGATTTTCGCCGCCTGTGGATCGCCCGCATCAATGCGGCCACGCGGCAGCATGGGCTGAGCTACAGCAACTTCATCCACGGCCTGAAGGTGGCCAATGTCCGACTGGATCGCAAAGCGCTGGCCGACCTGGCCGTGCGCGATGAGACGGCGTTTGCGGCCGTGATCGATATCGCCAAGAACGCTTTGGCCTGAGTCCCTCTTAGTTTTCGCATAACCCGTCAACGCCACACGCTCGTCCGTGTGGCGTTTTCATTTTCCCGGCGCGTCGCACTTTCTTCGGTGCGTCGCACCTTCTTGGCGAGCGCGCCATCTACCGGAAAGTGCCAGGCACTCAAGAAAGTGCCAGGCACTCAGGAAAGTGCCAGGCACTATGGCGCACGGCGAGCGTCGGCCAAGCGTAGTTGCGACCCACGCGGCCAGACAGTATCATCGCGGCCAGTGAAGACCGCCACCGGCCGCCCGCCCCGTCTCGCTTCCCGCGCC
>DAOSMQ010000147.1:0-6111 GCA_035372725.1 Promineifilum sp. (SeqCode) | reverse complement strand
CCCTGGCGCTATCGCTGCGCGTGTTTCGGGGGCGGGGGGTGTTGTGATGACGAGAGTGAGCGGTCGTCAGTGGCCAGCAGGGCAGCGGGCCGCTAGGTCAGTAAGCCGGCGCGCTCTTGCCCTGGCCTCTGGCCCCTGGCCCCTGGCCCCTCGGCAGGGGGTCGGCCGCCGGCCGGCGGCCGGTGTTTTATTGCTCGCCCTGGCACTACTGCTCGCCCTGGCTGCCTGTGGCGGCGGGGCGGACACGACGCAGCCGCCGGAAATCCTCTATGGTCAAGATGTCTGCGACGAGTGCGACATGATCATCAGCGAGGAGAAGTACGCCGCGGCCTACTGGACGGCCGCGGGCGAGGCGCGCCGCTTCGACGACGTGGGCGAGATGCTGGTCTTTCTGGCCAGGAACCCGGAGGCGACGGCGTCAGTCTGGGTGCACGATGTCAACAGTGCCGCCTGGCTGCCGGCCGAAGAGGCCTGGTTCGTGATGAATTCCGGGCTGCGCACGCCGATGGGCACGGGCATTGCCGTGCTGGCCGATGAGCAATCGGCCCAGGCGTTGGCTTTCGACCAGACAGCGGCCGAGGTGATGCGCTTCAGCGAGATTCTTGCGCGCGCCGAGGCGGGCGAGTTGGAAAACGTCGCCGGAATGGGCGACAACGAGATGGGCGACTAGAGCGCCCGCAAGAACAAGGAGAGATTAATGACACGCAAGTACACGCTTTTGGCCCTTCTGGCCGCTCTGGCATTGGTGTTGGCTCTGGCTGCCTGTGGCGGCGGGGGTGGCGAAGAGACGGCCGCGCCGGCCAACGACAACGCCGTGGCCGAAGCCCCGGCCGGCGACGACGGCTCGCTGCACGGCGACCCGGAGGCGGGCAAGGTCCAGTTCGACATGGTTTGCATCGCCTGCCACGGGCCGGGCGGCGAGGGCATCGAGGGCCTGGGCAAGCCGTTCACGACCAGCGAGTTCCTGCTGACGGTCGATGACCACGAGCTGCTGAACTTCATCAAGACGGGCCGGCCGATCAGCGACCCGGCCAACACGACCGGCGTAGACATGCCCCCCAAGGGCGGCAACCCGGCGTTGACCGATGAACAGCTGACCGATATCATCGCTTACATTCGCACATTGCACGAGTGAGTAGACAGATAGTTCTGGGCCGGCCGCCGCGCGGCGGCCGGCCCGCGACGAGCGGGCACGACGATGACGACGGACGCACCGATGACGACAGAGCGGCTGCGCGAACTGCCGGTAGAAGAGGTCATGGCGCGCTGGCCGGCGACGGCCGAGGTCTTCAACGGCCTGGCCCTGGCCTGCGTCGGCTGCGCGCTGGCGCCGTTTTGCACGGTGCAGGACGCGGCCACGACCTACGACCTGCCGCCGCAGGCGTTGTCCGACGAGTTGCTGGCGGTCATCGCCGCCGGCCGCTAAGCCCGCCCGCGCCCACCCACTAACCGCAGACTCGACGGGGCCTCTCCGCCCCACCCACCGCCGCCCGTCCGGTCTGCCCAGCTTCTCAGAGAGCGAGATGGACAAACCCTATTTCTATGTTGACAACGTTGCCGCGCTGGCCCCGGACGTGCCCGCCGACGCCATTCTGAGCCGTACCTTTTATAAGGACGACCGCCTGAGCGCGATGGTCTTCAGCTTCGCGCCCGGTCAGGAGTTGAGCGAGCACACCGCCGCTGTGCCAGCCATCATCCACATCCTGAGCGGGCGCGCCCGCCTGACGCTGGGCGAGGACGAGACGACGGCCGAGGCGGGCACGTGGGTGCGCATGGAGCCGCGTCTGCCGCATGTCGTCGTGGCCGAGACGGCCGTGACGATGCTTCTGCTGATGCTTAGATAGAGTGATAGAAGCTCACGCAAAGCTCACGCAAAGGCGCGAAGGGGCAAAGGCGCTAAGAAGATAAAGAAGAGAGAGCTTCTTCCTTGGCGACTTTGCTTTCTTGGCGGCTTGGCGTGAGCTTGCCCTGTCTATTAATGACTCGTCTGCCATTACTGTTTCTGGCCATCCTGGCCCTGCTGGCCGGCATCTGGGCCGGCTGGCTGCGCATCGGCTGGGCCTGGCCCAACCCACAGGCGCTATTGCCGGCCGCCCACGGGCCGCTGATGGTCTCCGCCTTCCTGGGTACGGTCATCAGCCTGGAGCGGGCCGTGGCTCTGCGGCGGCGGGCGGCTTATTTGCCGCCGCTGCTGGCCGGGCTGGGCGGGCTGGCGCTCATCATCGGACTATCCTGGGTGCTGGCCGCGTGGCTGCTGCTGGCCGCCGCCGTCGGGCTGGCGGTCGTGTTCGCCGTCATCGTCCGGCAACACCCGGCGGTATACACGGTGACCATGGCTGTGGGCGCCGGGGCCTGGCTGGTGGGCAACGGGCTGCTGGCCGCCGGGCGACCGGTCTATGCCGCCGTGCCCTGGTGGGTGGCCTTTCTGGTGCTGACCATCGCCGGGGAGCGGCTGGAGTTGAGCCGGGTCCTGCGGCTATCGCCGCGGGTGATCAACCTGTTCATCCTCAGCGCGGCCGTCTTTCTGGTCGGGGTGGCGCTGACGCTCGTGGCCTACACTGAGGGCACGCAATTGGCCGGGCTGGGGCTGTTGTTGCTGGCGGTCTGGCTGCTGCGCTACGACCTGGCCCGACACAACATCCGCCGGCGCGGCCTGACGCGCTTTATCGCCGTCTGTCTGTTCGGCGGCTACATCTGGTTGGCCGCCGGCGGGGCGCTGTGGCTCGTCGCCGGTGGGGCCGTGGCCGGGCCGCTCTACGACGCCATGCTTCACGTCCTTTTCCTGGGTTTCGTCTTCGCCATGATCTTCGGCCACGCGCCGCTCATCTTCCCGTCGGTGCTGGGGCGGCCGATGGCCTATCTGCCCGCCGTCTACGCGCCGCTCGTCGTCCTCCACGGCTCATTGGCGCTGCGCGTGGCCGGCGACCTGCTGGGGCAGATGGCCGCGCGGCGCTGGGGCGGGCTGCTCAACGGCGTGGCCCTGCTGCTGTTCCTGGCGACGACGATCGCCGCGCTGGCCATCGGCGCGCGCAAGGAGTAGACCCGTGCCGCCACTGACTCGCTGGCACATCAAGACTGCTTTCATCTCCCTGGCCGCGGCGATGACGCTGGGCGTGGCCCTGGCGCTGGCCCTGGTGCTGCCGCTGCCGGGCTGGGTGGTCTACCTGTCGCCGGCCTTCTTCCACCTGATCATGGTCGGCTGGGTGACGCAGATGATCTTTGGCGTCATCTTCTGGATGTTCCCCATCGTCAGCCGGGCGCGGCCGCGGGGCAACGAGCGGCTGGGCTGGGCAACCTATGGGCTGCTGAACGGCGGTCTGCTGCTGCGCGTCGTGGCCGAGCCGGCCAACAGCGTGTCGCCGGGCGGGGGCTGGGGCTGGGTGTTGGTGGCCTCGGCGCTGATGCAGTGGCTGGCGGCGGTATTCTTCGTCGTCAACGCCTGGCCGCGCGTCAAAGAGAAGTACCGGGGCGAGTGAGATGCCGCGTCTGAGCCAGTGGTACATCAAGCTGTCGTTCGGCTATCTGCTGGCGGGCTTCACCGTGGGCGCGCTGCTGCTGGCCAACAAGGGCCGGCCGTTGCACCCGGCGCTGTGGGGCCTGCTGCCGGCCCATATCGAGTGGCTGCTGATGGGCTGGGTGGCGCAGCTAACGCTGGGCGTGGCCTTCTGGATTCTGCCGCGCTTCTGGCAAGCGCCGCGCCGCGGCCGGACGACGGGCGCGGTCGTGGCCATCGTCCTGCTCAACGCCGGCATCCTGCTGGTGTCGCTGGGGGCGGTACTGGGGCTGGGCGCGTGGGCCACTGCCGCCGGCCGTCTGCTGGAGATCGGCGCGGCGGCGGCCTTTGCCCATGCGGCGTGGCCGCGAATTGTCGGCCGGGCGGGCTAGTCGCCCCCGGCCGTTAGCAGCGCGGCCAATCCGCCGAGGATCAGGTAGCCGGGCCAGACCGTGGCCCAGTTCCAGCCGAACAGGAAGATGGCCGCCGTGAACAGAATGGCCAGGCCGCCAATGAGTGAGCCGCGGGCCTCGCGCCCAAAGCGCCCCGTCGACCGCCAGGCGCTGATGGCGCTGCCGAACGCCCCAAACGCGCCGATGAGGATGAACAGCGCCCACCAGTTGTGCAACTGGAAGCCAGTGAAGTTACTCAGCAGGAAGATGACGCCGACGAGGATCAGCCCCAGCCCGGGCAGCCAGGCCATGCCGCCGTCGTGGCCCTCTGTGTCCCGGCTGTTCTCGTCGCCCAGCCCATCGTTTGCCTTTTCCGCGTCCTTCAAAGTCTTGATATCGTCGCTCATTGTCTCAACCTCCGCTCATCTATACGCGGCGCGGCGCGGGCGGTTGCGCGGCGCGGCGCGGGCAGTTGCGCGGCGCGAAGGCTCAGCGGTGCCGGTGCTCGACAAGCATGCAGGCGTCTTGCACCACGTCGAGGCCAGCGGCCCGGGCCTTCGCCGCCGCGGCGTCGTGGGCGATGCCCAGTTGCAGCCAGACCGCTTTGGCCCCCACGGCGATGGCCTGATCGACAAACGGCGGCACGTTCTCGCTGCGCTGGAAGATCAGCACCAGGTCAATCGACTCCAGCACGTCGGCCAGCGCGGGGTAGGCGGTCTCGCCCAGCCCCTCGCTCAGGTTGGGGTTCACCGGGATGACGCGGTAGCCGTGCTGTTGCAAATAGGCGGGCACGTAATAGCCGGCCTTAGCGGGGTTGGAAGAGAAGCCAACGACGGCAATGGTGCGAGCTTCGGTCAGTATTTTGCGGATGGCGTTGTCTTGATTCATGCCGCTAACTGTATCCAAACGGTGACATTCTGCGCAAGGAATAGATGACAAAGCGCGCCGTGTGTCAATTGCCAACCGCCCCTGATTGGCATACACTACTTGAGGAGCCACGCGAACGCGACCAACATTTCCATCAACCAACCACAGGAGTAAACCCCATGCAAAACCATGGCGCATTCGTCAGTCACTATGGCGTTGAAAATCATGGCATCAAAAACGCCGAGACGGTGTACTGGAATCTGACTACTTCCCAACTCTATGAGCAGGCTATCCGCCGGCACGAGGCGGCCATCGCCCACCTCGGCCCGCTGGTCGTGCAGACCGGTAGCCACACCGGCCGCTCCCCCAACGATAAGTTCGTCGTCCAGGAGCCGTCGAGCGAGCCGGACATCTGGTGGGGCAAGGTCAACCGCCCCTTTTCGCAGGAGAACTTCGACTACCTCTACCGCAAGATGCTGGCCTACACCCAGAACCGCGACATCTTCGTCTTCGACGGCTACGTGGGCGCAGACCCGAAGTACCGCATGCCCGTGCGCATCATCACCGAGTACGCCTGGCACAACCTCTTCGCCCGCAACATGTTCATCCGCGAGTTCGATCCGCAGAAGCTGGCCAACCATGTGCCCCAGTTCACAGTTATCGACATGCCCCGGCTGAAGGCTGAGCCGGAACTGGACGGCACAAAAAGCCAGACCTTCATTTTGCTCGACTTCGGCCGGCGTCTGGTGCTCATTGGTGGTTCGGAGTACAGCGGCGAGATCAAGAAGAGCATCTTCACGGCCATGAACTACTTCATGCCCAAGCAAGGCGTCATGTCGATGCATTGCAGCGCCAACTTCGGCAAGGACCGCGACGACGTGGCCCTCTTCTTCGGCCTGAGCGGCACGGGCAAGACCACGCTGAGCAGCGACCCGACGCGGACGCTGATCGGCGACGACGAGCACGGCTGGAGCGATGACGGCGTTTTCAACTACGAGGGCGGCTGCTATGCCAAGGTCATCAAGCTTGACCCCAAGGGCGAGCCGGAGATCTATGAGACCACCCGCCGCTTTGGCACCATCCTGGAGAACGTCATCATGGACACCGGCACGCGCCGTGTGGACCTGGACGACGGCTCGCTGACCGAGAACACCCGCGCCAGCTACCCCATTTCCCACGTCAGCAATGCCGTGCGCGACGGCGTGGCCGGCCACCCGACCCACGTCTTCTTCCTGACGGCCGACGCCTTTGGCGTGCTGCCGCCCATCGCCAGGCTGACCAACGCCCAGGCGATGTATCACTTCCTGAGCGGCTATACGGCCAAGGTCGCCGGCACCGAGCGCGGCGTGACCGAGCCGC
>DAOSMQ010000146.1:0-6117 GCA_035372725.1 Promineifilum sp. (SeqCode) | reverse complement strand
TTCGTGTCGAAGCGGAAGCGGACATCAATCGTGACGGCAAGCCCGACAAGCTGACGGCCAAGTATGCTCAGGGCGTGGATGTGTTCGTGACCGAGATGGCCGTCGATGTCGTGCGCTTGTGGGCGCTGAAGCAGGGCGTCTCGCCGTTCATCGGCGCTTTCACCCTCGACAACTTCCACACGACCCACTACGCTTTCGGCTACCTGGCCAATCTGGTGCAGCCGCGGCTGGCCATGGCCAGCCACATATCGTTCGATCGCGAGCTAATCGGCGAAATGATGGCCGGCGTGCGCATGCACTATCCCGGCCAGTTCGCCTTTGGCATCGACCACACCGTCGTCAACGTCACCAGAGATCGCCTGTGGATTCGCGAGGCGGCCCTGCCCGAAACGACCAACACGGCCCGGGCGACGTCGGAGTGGCTGCTGCAGAACGAGTTCGACGGCACTGTGCCGCCGCCGGTGATTGCCCAGAACCCGTTCTCGCCCATTCAGGAGCAGTATATCCGTGACCAGGAGATCGACCCGGCACTGTTCACGCCGGCCGATCAGATGCGTCAGTGGGCGCATCCGCTGCCGCCGACATTCCCGCTGGACCCGGCCAAGACGCTGGGCCTATAGGCAGTCGATGTCGTTGTGGTCTTAGGTCGCCGGCCCCCAGTGCCTAACCTTGGGGGCCGGTGGCAACGTGGAGAGTCCCGCCGCTATGGATACGTTCGATTCCACCCCGTCCGGCGCGCCGATCCCGTTGACGATCCTGACCGGCTTTCTGGGTGCGGGCAAGACGACACTGCTCAATCGCCTGTTGCGCGGCGGCCATGGCCTGCGGGTGGCTGTGCTCGTCAACGACTTCGGGGCGATCAACATCGACGCCGAGCTGGTGGTGGACGTGGCCGACGATGTCATCAGCCTGGCCAATGGCTGCATCTGCTGTAGCCTGCGCGACGACCTGGTTGAGGCGGTGCTGCGGGCGATGGCGCGGCCGGAACAGCCGGAGTACATCCTCCTGGAGGCCAGCGGCGTGGCCGACCCGGCCGGCATCACGCTGGCCTTCCACACGCCGCGCCTGCGCGACCGCATCCGGCTCGATAGCGTCACCTGTGTGCTCGACGCGCAGCAGGTCTTCGCCTATCCCAACTACCCGGAACTGTTGCAGCTTCAACTGCATCAGATCGCCTTCGCCGATATGGTTGTCCTCAATAAGGTCGATCTGGCCACGCCGGAACAGCTGCGGCAGATCCACGCCCTGATCGACCAGCACTTCAACAACATTCGCATCGTCGAAACCAGCTATTGCGACGTGCCCTACGAGATCTTGCTGGGCGTCGGCCGCTTCGACCCGGCCGTGCTCATCGCCGCCGCGCCAAACGGCAGCCACGACCATCACCACGGCCACGACGCCCGCCCGGCGTTCGACACGTGGAGCTTCGAGACCGACCGGGCGCTTTCTCTAGCGGCGCTGCAAGAGGCGGCGCGGAAGCTGCCGGGCGGCGTCTTCCGCTGCAAGGGCATCGTGCGCGCGGCCGAGGAGCCGGAGCAGCCGGCGGTGTTGCAGGTCGTCTGCCGGCGCGTGGACATCACCCGGCTGGCGAGTTGGGAGGGACGACGGCCGGCGACGCGGATCGTGACGATTAGCGCGCCGGGGAGTGTGCGTGGGGATGATTTGCGGCGGTGGTTTGAAGGGTGCATAGCGCCGTTGCGCTAATACCGCTTATCCTCCAACTCCTCCTGCTCCTCCCGCAACCGCAAATAGCTCTCATACCGCTCGGCCGACACGCGGCCGTCGGCCACGGCGGCTAGGACGGCGCAGTGCGGCTCGTGGGTGTGGGTGCAGTCGCTAAACTGGCACTGCGCCACCAGCGGGCCGATCTCGCGGAAGTAGGCGTCCACTTCGGTTGGCTCCAGGTCGAACAGGGCCAGGCCGCGGATGCCCGGCGTGTCGGCCACGTAGCCGCCGATCTCCAGAGGGATTAACTCGGTGTGGCGCGTCGTGTGCATCCCCTTGCCCGTGGCCTCGCTCACTTCCTTCACGCGCAGCCCCAGCCCCTCTTGCACCGCGTTGAGCAGGCTCGACTTGCCCACGCCCGACGACCCGGCCAGCACCGACAGCTTGCCCCGCAGCGCCTCGCGCAGCGCCTCGACGCCCTCGCCGGTGACGACGCTGGTGTACAGCACGGGGTAGCCGATGGCCTCGTAGACGCGG
This sequence comes from Promineifilum sp. (SeqCode), assembly GCA_035372725.1. Lineage (GTDB taxonomy): Bacteria > Chloroflexota > Anaerolineae > Promineifilales > Promineifilaceae > Promineifilum. Next base: position 3,915 of record DAOSMQ010000146.1, on the reverse strand, counting down.
AACATGTCGCGCGCTTCTTCCGGCGCCACCAGGTCAACCTTGTTGGCGCAGATGACCGCCGGCAGACGGTTCATCTCGGCCACGACGAGGAAGCGGTCGAGTTTGCGCGGGCTGAAGGCAGGGCTGGCAACGGAGAAGACGAAAACGACCTGGTCGGGGTTGGCGACAAGCACCTGCTCGGTGTCGGTCCTTAACGAACGATCTTGCGCCGCCACGCGCGTACGCGAGAGGGCCGAGTGGCGTTCTGCCACCGACTGCACCGAGCCGGAGCCGTCGGCGTTGACCTGGACGGTGACGCGGTCGCCAACGGCCACCAGGTCGGTGCGGAGGCGCTCCTGCTTCAGCCGCCCGCGGACGCGACTGATGACCGGCTCGCCGCCGTCGTCAGGCTGAACGGTGAAGAAGCCGCTCTGGGCTTTGATGACAAGACCGTTCATAGGTTCCAGGTTCCAGGTTCCAGGGACCAGAGAAGAGCATTCTTCCCTGGCCCCTGGCCCCTGGCCCCTTTCTAATTGAGTCGCTTCTTGAACTCGGCCGTCAGCGCCGGGACGATCTTGAACAGGTCGCCGACGATGCCGTAGCGAGCCAGCTTGAAGATGGGCGCATCGGGGTCTTTGTTGATGGCCACGATGACCTTCGAGCTGCGCATACCGGCCTGGTGCTGGATCGCGCCGCTGATGCCGGCGGCGATGTAGAGGTCGGGGGCGACCGTCTTGCCGGTCTGGCCAACCTGGTGCTCGTAGGGAATCCAGCCGGCGTCGACCGTGGCGCGGGAAGCGCCCAGGGCCGCGCCGAGAACGTCAGCCAGCTCGCGCAGCGGCTCGAAGCCTTCCGGCCCGCCGACGCCGCGGCCGCCGCTGACGATCTTGCCAGCATCGGTCAGGCTAATCTTGCCGCCCTTGCCCTCGAAGCCGGTGATCTTGGTCGGGATGGCGTCCTCGGCCACGGCCGCGGCGACCATCTCCGGCGTGCCGGTCTTGCCCGTGGAGGCGGCCTGGGCGAAAGCGCGGCCGCGCAGGGTGACGACCTGCGGCGTGCCGGTGACATAGGCCTCGCACAGCAGCTTGCCGGTGTAGACCGGCCGCGTCGCCTTGACCACGCCGCCCTCGACCTTGATGTCGATGGCGTCGGCCACCGCGCCGGTGTCCAGGTCGGCCGCCGTCCAGGCGGCCAGGTCGCGGCCACGGGTGGACGCACCTATGAGGATGACCGCCGGCTGCCGCTCCTGGGCCAGCTTGACGACCAGCGGGCCGTGGGCTTCCAGGCGGCCGTCGGCCAGCGTGGCATCGTCGGCGCCGACGACCGCGTCAGCGCCCAGGTCAAAGGCCGCCGCGCAGACGGGGCCAACGCCCTGCCCAAACACGAGCGCCGTCAGAGGCTGGCCGAGGCCGTCGGCAACCTGCCGCGCCGCGCCCAATGCCTCGCGGCTGATGGCGCTGATCGCGCCGTCGCGATTCTCGACATAGACCCATACGCCGCTCATATGACCTTCTCCTCAAACAGCTTATTGACCAGGTTGCGCGCCTGCTCTTCGACGGTGTCGCCGGCGATCATTTCGATCTCGCCCTCGCGTGGCGGGACTGCGTAGACGTTCGACCAGTTGGCCCGGGCCGCGGCTGCGCTCGCACCAATGTCGCCCGCCGACCAGTTGGGGATGACCGCCTTGCTGGCCTTGCGAATGCCCATGAACGATGGGTAACGCGGCTCGTTGATCTCCTTGACGACGCTGATGACCACGGGCAGCTTGGCCGTGACCGTCTCCTTGCCGTCGTCGGTCAGGCGATGGACGGTGATGCTGCCGCCGTCAACCGATTCGATGGCCGAGACGTAGGTCAGCGGCGTCCAGCCCAGTACACGGGCGACCTGCACCGGCGTGTGGCCGGAGTCGCCGTCGATGGCCTGCCGGCCGAACAGCGCCACCTGCACATCGCCGATCTTGTTGATGGCCGCGGCCAGCGTGCGGGCCGTGCCCAGTGTGTCGCTGCCCAGCAGCGCCGGGTCGGAGACAAGCACCGCTTCGGTGCAGCCCATCGCCAGGCAGGTCTTCAGCGCCTCTTCACTCGACGAGTCGCCCATGCACAGGGCGACGGCGTCGGACGCGCCACGGTTTTCCTTGAAGCGAATGGCTTCTTCAATGGCGTACTCGTCCCACGGGTTAACCACGTTGGGCTTGCCGCCGGGGTCCTCCCAGCTAACCGCGCCATCCTTGACAGAGATGGTGGCGGTTGTGCTGGGCGTCTGTTTCACGCACACGACTACTTTCATACTTCAACCTCCAAAGTTGACTAGGACGTTCAGATTGTTGGTTCGCCCGCTTCGAGCTGCGGTACGGCTGCGGGCAGCAGGGCCGCATTTAATTCGCGCACGGCCGTGGCCATCGCCTCATCGGCGAAGACCAGGGTCATATCGCGCCAGGTAAAGTCCACGATCTGCGCCGCCGCGCGCACCGCGCGCGTCTCCGGCAGTTGCGCCGCCTCGGCCCGCCGGCGGAAGAGCGCCCAGACGAAAGCCGCGGCCGCGCTCGCGGCGATCGCGCCCAGCAGCCCGCGCAGCCACCAGGCCCCGCCGGCCAGCGCCACGACGGCGACCAGGGCCAGAACCCCGACCACGGCGGCAACCAGCGCCCCGGTACGCCGTAGCTGTTCCTCGCGGCCGGAGCGGCGGGCCAGCTGGCGGGCGCAATCGGCGCACAGCGGCGCGTCCAGACGGCGCGTCAACTGGCCACGTCGGTTGTGAAGCGTCAGGCGCTCGGTCGCCGGCTGCCCACAGGCGACACAATGGTTGGGAAAGCGCACCGACTCGCCGGGGCGAATGCGGAGCGTCAACGGTTGACTCATGATAACGGATTGCCGGGCGGCTGTCATGTGCTATGTGTCAGGTTTTGGGGTGACACATGGCATGTTCCTAGCCCTAACAGGTTCAAGTATAGTGCCGCGGCGCGTTAGGAGCAATGCGCATCAGGTTAGCGGCCGGGCCAAGCAGGGCCAAGCGGATTAGTTGCCGCCCCGCGTCGTCTCGGGGAAAATCCCAGCGGCTGTCCGCTCCATCGCGAACGATTAGGGCCACGGATTGACACCATGACTGACCCAACACCCGACACCCCCCCGCCCAACAGGCCGACCGGCACGCTGGCCAAGGAACGCCTGGCCGTCCGCGCGCGCTGGAACCAGATGGTCAACACGCCGGAGGCGATTAGCGACCGTCGCATCCGCAAATGGTCGGAGCTATGGGAGACGGTTATCCTGTCGTTGGCCACGCTCATTACCGCCTGGGCCGGCTATCAGGCCGGGCAGTGGAACAGCATCCAGACAGCCATGAACACGCACGCCCACACCTTGCAGTTGCAGGCCGGCGTCCTGGACGACCGCGCCGGCAAGCAACAACTCGTCGATGTGGTCGCCTTCACCCAGTGGGTCAACGCCACGGTCGACGGCAACCAGGCGCAGGCCGCCATTTATGAGGAGCGTTTTCGCCCGGAGTTTCTGCCGGCCTTCAACGCCTGGCAGGCGACCACCCCGCTGGTCAACGCCGACGCGCCGGCCACGCCGTTCGCGATGCCAGAATATCACTTGGGCCTGATCGATGACGCGGCCCAGCTGCGGCGGGAGGCGGAGACGCTCAACATCAGCGCCGTCGATGCCGGGCAAACGGCCGACGCCTACACGCTGGCCATCGTTATCCTGGCCGGGGCGCTGCTGCTGGCTGGCCTGGCCAATCGGTTTGAGTGGGAAGAACTGCGTATCGTCGTTGTCATCGCGGCGCTGTTCATCTTGCTCTACAGCGTCATTCGCATCATCGTGCTGCCAATGGCCTGACGCCCGGCCGCAGCGGCCCGGCCGCAGCGGTTTGCTTTGTAACCGCCACTGGCCGCTTACCGGGCCATCTCAATCGCGTCGATGTTGGATGGGAAGGCCG
>DAOSMQ010000145.1:0-6147 GCA_035372725.1 Promineifilum sp. (SeqCode) | reverse complement strand
ACCGCGCCCGCCCTTCCCAGTGAGCGACACAGCCGCGCCGGGGCTGACCTTCCTGGGCTATGAGCGCGGCGGCGAGCGGGCGGAGACCGGCGAGCCGCTGGGGCTGGCGCTGTGGTGGGCGGCCGACGCGCCCCTGCCCTTCCTGGCCGTGCGGCTGTCGCTGGTGGACGCGGCCGGCGCGGCCCACGAGCTATTACGCGGCCAGCCGGCCTACAACACCTACCCCTTCCACACCTGGACGACGCCGGCCTTTGTCATCGACCGGCAGGTGGCCCGCGTGCCCGACGACTTGCCATCTGGCGACTACGCGCTGCGCCTGGAGCTTCTCGACGCGCGGGGGCAGCCGCTCTACACGGTCGCCCTCGGCCCGCTGACGGTGACACAGACGGAGCGCGTCTTCACCCCGCCGCCAGTGGCCAACCCCGTCGGCGCGTCGTTCGGCGGCGAGATCGCCCTGTTGGGCACGAACAGCAGCGCCGGCGGCCGGACGCTGGAACTGGTCTGGCAGGCGGAGACGCAGCCGGCGGCCGACTACACCGTCTTCGTCCACGTCCTGCGGCCAGATGGGACGTGCTGCGCCTGGCAGGCCGACGCCATGCCGCGCGGCGGAACGTACCCGACGACGCGCTGGCGGCCGGGCGAAGTCGTTACCGACAGCTACACCATCACCCTGCCCACCGACCTGCCCGCGGGGGAGTACGTGGTCGAAGTGGGGCTGTACCGGGCGGAGACAGGGGAGCGGTTGACGACGGCGACGGGGGAGGACGCGGTGCGCCTGCCGCCGATCGACCGGTAGGGGCGGGTCTGAGACCTGCCCCTACCGGCGTTACCCACGCGCCACAATCCGCCGCATCCCCCGCCCACTGACAAACAGCGCCCCCATGAACACCAGCACCCCAATCGTGATGGCCGCGGCATAGGCCAGTACGCCGTCGTAGCCGCCGACAAGGCCCGGCGTCAGGAACGGGTACGGATACCAGTCGATGATCGCCCCACGGACGAGGGTGTAGACGAGGTAGGCGAGGGGGTAGACCAGCCACCACAGCGCCCGCCGGAAGGTCAGCCCAGGCGCCGGCGGGACGACGAGCCAGTCGAGGAACAGCAGGATGGGCGAGAGTTGGTGCAGGACGGCGTTCGTCCACAGCAGCGCCGCCGGCATCTGCGCCGACGCGCCGGACAGCAGCAGGGCAAAGACGATGCCGGTGATGGCCAGGTAGAGCACGGCCGCGCCGCGAATGATGTCGGCCCGCAGGACGTTCGCCGCGGCCGGCGGCCGGATAGCCAACCACAGCAGCACAGTCGCGGCGATGAGATTGCTCTGGATGGTGAAGTAGCTCAGGAAACTGACGACCGAGCCGCCCCCGCCGGCAATGGGCGGGAAGAGACAGACCACGGCGGCCAGGATGAGGATCGCCGTCGCCGCGCGGGCGACGCGAACCCAGGCTGTGGATGCGCGGGGCATAGTTGTTCTCCTCTTATTCCAGTTACTCCGGCTGGCCCGCTGGATATGATCCCAGCACCTTCAGGAACGACGCGTGGCGCAGGATGCCCAGCAGCGCCGCCTGAATCTCCTCGTCTTCCTCGTGGCCCTCGAAATCGACGTAGAAGAGGTAGTGCCACGGCCGGTTGCGGCGCGGTCGCGACTCGATCTTGGTCATGTTGATGCCCCGCCGCGCCAGCTCGCCCAGGGCCGCGTAGAGCGCGCCGGGCACATGGCGCGTGGTCAGGATGATCGATGTCTTGCTGGGATCGCGCCGCGCCGGGTAAGACGTACCCAGGACGAAGAAGCGCGTGTAGTTGAAGTCCTCGTCCTCCAGGCCGTGGACGAGGATGTCCAGGCCATAAGTCTCGGCGGCCAGGGCGGCGGCGATGGCCGCCGTGCCCGGCTCCGGCTGCGCGGCCAGGTCGCGGGCCGCGCCGGCGGTGTCGTAGTACTCCACTGGCTCCAGCCCCAGCCGCCGCAGGCTCGTCTCGCACTGCATCAGCGCCTGCGGGTGGGAGCGAGCGCGGCGCACATTGGCCAGGGCCGTGCCCGGCGGGGCCATCAGGCAGTGCTCCACGCGCAGAATGACTTCGGCCTGCACGTGCAGGTCATAGTCCACCAGCAGGTCATAGGCGGGTACGACCATGCCGGCCAGCGAGTTCTCCACCGGCAGCATGCCGTAGGCGGCGCGGCCGGCTTGCAGCGCGTCGATGATGGCCGAGAAGGTGCGGCAGGGCAGCGTCGTCACGTCCGGCCCGAAGTGGCGGCGGACGGCCTGCTCGGAGTAAGCGCCGTGCTCGCCCTGGAAGGCGACAATGGGGGGCGATGGGTTCATGGGGCGAAGTGTAGTGACCGCCGCGCCGCCTGGCAACCTCAGGCATTGCCGAGGCTAGAAGATCTCACGCAAAGGACGCAAAGAGAGCAAAGGACGCAAAGAAGAACTTATATCTCCTTTGCGCCTTTGCTTCTTTGCGACTTTGCGTGAGATCTTCTTTCGCAAAACATGACGAAGATCATGTCGAAAAGGTATCAAACGCAACTATGATATGACACCAAAAACGGCTATAGTGACAGAATCGCGGATCGTATCCCGGTACGATCTGTTGCCGCATCTGCCGGTGGGGAGTTCACACCCGCCGCGGTGCGCCATCGCGCTTTACATCCCCTGTGTGCTGCCCCGGCCATCCCCGCCCGCGAGGGCCAGGTTGCTTGCCGGGCGACAGTGACAGCAGTTGAGAGAAGGAGAATCAATCCCATGAGCCTGCGTTACTCCGACAAACCCTGGGTGAAGAGCTATGACCAGGGCGTTCCCACCAACATCGAAGTGCCCAACTACCCGGTGCAGCACTTTCTGGAAGAGGGCGCGCGTCGCATTCCCGGCAACACGGCGATGGTCTTCCAGGGGGGCGAAATCAGCTATCGCGAACTGAATGACATTGCCGACGCCATCGCCGCGGGGCTGGCGGCCAATGGCTTTAAGAAGGGCGACCGCGCTGTCATCTTTATGCCCAACCTGCCCCAGTTTCTGATGATCTATTACGGCATTCTCAAGGCCGGCGGCATTGTCATCGCCACGAACCCACTCTACACCGAGCGCGAACTGCAACACCAGCTCAAGGACTGTGGCGCGGAGACGGCCTTTGTCCTCAGCCGCTACTACCCCTTGCTGAAAAAGGTGCAAAAGAGCGGCGAGACGAAGGTCAAGCGCGTCGTCGTCACCTACATCAAGGACTATCTGCCGGGCATCAAGAGTGTGCTCTATGGGCTGCTGAAGGAGAAGAAGGCCGGCGACCGCGTTGAGGTGTCGCCAGGCGACCTGACGCTCAAGGACTTCATCGCCCTGGGCAAGCGCAGCCCCAAGCCAAACGTGACGGTCACCGGCGAGGACATCGCTCTGCTGCAATACACCGGCGGCACGACCGGCCTGTCTAAGGGCGCTATCGGCCTGCATCGCAATCTGGTGGCCAACGCGTTGATGGTGTCGAAGTGGATCAATGACTGGGAGTATGGCCGCGATTCGCTCCTGGGGGCCATCCCGCTCTTTCATTCCTATGGCATGGTCACGGCGGGCATCTTCCCCTTCTGCGCCGGCGGCAAGGTCATCATCATCCCCAACCCGCGCGACCTCCACGACGTGCTGGAGAACATCAACAAGTATAAGCCAGCCTACTTCCCCGGCGTGCCAGCCATGTACGTCGGCATCAACAACCACCCCGACGTGGCCGCGGGCAAGTATGACCTGAGTTCCATTCGCGCCTGCATCTCCGGCTCCGCGCCGCTGTTGCAAGAGACCAAGCGCAAGTTCGAGGAGCTGACCGGCGGCAAGCTGGTCGAGGGCTACGGGCTGACCGAGTCGCACGTGGCGACCCACGCTAACCCCATCAACGGCCTGAATCCGCCCGGTTCCATTGGCCTACCGCTGCCGGGCGTCGAGGCGCGCATCGTTGATCCAGTCGAGGGTGAGCAGGAACTGCCCGTCGGCGCGATCGGTGAGTTGATCATGCGCGGCCCGACGATCATGGCCGGCTACTGGAATATGCCCAACGAAACGTCCGTTTCCCTGCGCGACGGCTGGCTCTACACCGGCGACATCGCCCGGATGGATGAGCAGGGCTACTTCTACATCGAAGACCGCAAGAAGGACCTGATCATCTGCGGCGGGTATAACGTCTATCCGCGCGAGGTCGAGGAAGTGCTGGCGCGCCACCCGGCGGTGCTGGAAGTGACCGTCGCCGGCGTGCCCGACGCCAAGCGCGGCGAGACGGTCATGGCCTGGGTTGTCAAGCGGCCCGGCCACGAGAACGTGACCGAGAAGGACATCATCGAGTGGAGCAAGGGTGAGCTGGCGGCCTATAAGTACCCGCGCATCATCGAGTTCCGCAACGAACTGCCCAAGACGACGGTCGGCAAAATCCTGAAGCGCGAGCTGGTGCGCGAGCACAAGGAGCAGTCGAGCAACGGCTCCGGCCAGCGCGAGAAGGCGGCGGCGTAGTTCCGGCCCGGGCGGGCGCAACCCACCGCCATTGCGGAGTAACGCCAGGGGGCGGGTTTCACCACCCGCCCTTTTTATTTTGCGCCCAGTAGCTCCAGCAGGCCGGTGGGGTAGACCGGCGGCGCGCCGGGGGCGGCGCACTCGGCCAGCGACAGCCAGACGGCGCGGAATGGCGCGCCGTTGTCCTCAGCGCCCTCGATGACCGGCCGGTCATAGAGCGACGGATCGGCGAAGCGGCCGTCATAGACCAGAGCAATCTCGTGCCCATGCTGGCCGTTGTAGGTGAAGACGTTCTCCAGCGTGCCCAGATAGCGCACGTCTGTCAGCACCACGCCCAGCTCCTCCCGGAACTCGCGGACGACAGCCTCGGCGCTATACTCGCCGAACTCAATGGCCCCGCCCAGCGGCCGGTAGAAGCGCTGCGGCTTGACCGGGTCTTCGGATTCGGCGGCGAGGATGCGCCCCTCGTGGCGGCAGACGCAGATGGCGATGGGGCGGATGGCGTTGGGTTTCATTCGTCTTCAACTTCGCGCCAACTGAGGATCAGCGCGCGCTGGTCGGGCGTCTCCGGCGAAGCGCGCCAGCCGTCGGGCGTGGGGGCACGCCATTCAGCGATCCGGCGCAGGGCCTCCTCGCCGCTCAGGCCGTGGCGCACCAGCCAGCAGCCGATAACCGTGCCCGTGCGGCCGATGCCGCCATAGCAGTGGACGTAGACCATCTCGCCGGCGGCCAGGGCCTCGTCGATGGCGTCCAGGATGGCGCGCATCGTCCGTGGCGTGGGCGTGCCCAGGTCGGAGATGGGGTGGCGGTGGTGGCTGATGGAGCGGCCGCTCGCCGCGGCCAGGGCGCGGATGTCGCCGGCGTAAGGGCGCAGGCCATGCTCGCCCGCCTCGGTCAGGTCGATGAAGGTAGTGATGCCGAACTGGACGAAGCGACCCAGCTTGATGTCTGCCTCGGCGGCATTCCTGGCGCTGGGGTACTCGCCGGCGACAAGCTGGCCGGCCGGCAGCCGCGGCTCCAGCACCCAATAGGAATCGAGGGTAGGGAGGGCGATGGGAGTGCTCACGCGCTGGTTATCCTCTCCATAGTGAACTGGCTCAGCCAAGGATTTGCTCGACGGCCAAGCCGGCCTGGGGAATCGCCCGGGGCGCGGCCGGCTTCCATCACATCATTTTCGGTCAGCACGCCGGCCGCGGCCATCGGCGCGTACTCGTCGGCGGTAAAACGCTTACGGATGACGGGCGAGGTAACCATAGGTGTTATTATACCTCACTCTCAGACGCATTTGCCCGCGCCCGGACGAGCGGCCAGGGCTTTTCAACAGTCGGTCTTCGCGCGTAGCACAGCCTGTAGCACAGCCTGTAGCACAGCCTGTCAGGCTGTTAGGCTGTGGCCGGCGACGACAGCCTAACAGGCTGTGCTACAGTCGCACAGCCTGTAGCACAGCCTGTCAGGCTGTTAGGCTGTGGCCGGCGATGACAGCCTAACAGGCTGTACTACAGTCGCACAGCCCGTAGCACAGCCTGTCAAGCTGTGGCCGGCGAGGACAGCCTAACAGGCTGTGTTACTGGTTCCGCGCCGTTGCACAGCATGCAGCCGGTCAGGTCTCAAGAATTGCTGACAACTGAAAAGCGGTGGACGAGCGGCGCGAGCGCTCGCCACAATGGTCCGT
>DAOSMQ010000144.1:0-6161 GCA_035372725.1 Promineifilum sp. (SeqCode) | reverse complement strand
CAGTCGTCGGTCTTCGCGCGGCTCAACGCACAGCCCGTAGCGTAGCACAGCCTGTAGCACAGCCTGTTAGGCTGTGTCTGCGGCTGGCGGCGACAGCCTAACAGGCTGTGCTACTGGCGCCATGCCATTGCGCGGCATACAGCCGGTCAGACCTCAAGTTAATTGTTGACAACTGAAAAGACGTGGCCGTTTTGTGTCCGGGACGTGACCGGCCGGCGTGCCGCCAGCATAATGCTACTCGCTCAAACCGCTCTGCTTCGCGGACAGATGCTGGATGATCTTCTGAAGCTGGGCCAGCATGGCCTGGAGGGCCTGTTCGTCCACACCGTCGGCATTCAGACCGGCGGCCAATTGGGGCGGAATGGCCGCGGCCCGTTCCTGTAGGGCTTGCCCCTGTGGCGTCAGGCTGACAATCACGCGCCGTTCATCGTCGGCCGACCGCTGGCGTGTCACCAACCCTTGTGCTTCCATCCGCTTGAGCAGGGGCGTGACCGTATTGGTGTTGAGCAGCAACTTCTGGCCGATGTCGTTCACCGACAGGCCATTGTGCTCCCACAACACCATCAGGGCCAGGTACTGAGGATAGGTCAGCCCCAGCTCATCGAGCAAGGGCTGGTACTCCCGCGTAATCAGTCGCGATGCCGCGTAGATGGGGAAGCAGATCTGGTTCTCCAGTTTTAGTTGCTCGTAGGCCATGCTGATGCGACCTCGGTGGTGGACAGGGCAGACGGATGAGCACGCCGGCCCGTTGGACATTACCCTGTTAACGTCCTGTTTCCGACACGGGACGCTGTGGCGCGTTCTGGTGGCGAGAGCGCCACGCCTGCCACGCGCCAGTACTCCACAGCGCCCACAGGACAAGCAGCGGTTGGAACAACAGGCGCACGAAGCGGGCCGTGTCGGTGTTCAGGCCAAAAGCATCAATGCCGTTGACGTACTGCGAGATATTACCAGGAAAGATCACGACGAAGAAGATCGCCGCCACCCACCCCACCAGAGCGCGATAGCGCCGCAAGACAATCAAGCTAACGCCCAACAATATCTCCACAATCCCCGACAGAACGACGACCAGATCGCCATCCAGCGGCAGCCAAGACGGCACCTGCGCCATGAATTCCGTGCGGGCGAAGGTCAGATGGCTGATACCGGCATACAGCAGGGCTGCGCCCAGTAGCAGGCGAAAGATATTTTGCACGCTAGATGTCCGCGGTGGGTAGTCAATGATATGTCTGATGGTCATGGTGATACGCTCCCGTATGATAGGCCTAACAGATGACAGCGCGTTTGGTTCTGCGATCTGAAGGCTTGCACAGTAATTTATCTTACAAGATTATATCTCTTGCGATATAACTTGTCAAAAAGAAGGTAGATTGGGCTTGGAGAGTCAAACAAGCGTTATGCCGATGCTGGCCGGCTGGAAAGCGCCCGGCGCACGTGCGACACCCAGTCGGCCAATTCGCTGGCCAGCAGGCCGGCGTTGCCCCAGTAGCCGGCTGCCAGCTGCCCGGCCGCGCCGTGGAGGTAGCCGCCCAACACGGCCGCGTCGTATGGCTCCACGCCCTGGGCCAGCAGACCGACGATGACCCCGCCCAGGACGTCGCCGCTACCGGCTACGGCCAGCACGGGGTTGGCGAAGGGCAGCAGCGTCGAGCGGCCATCGGGCGCGGCGATAACGGTGTAGGCCCCCTTCAGCAGGACGACGTGCCCCCAGGCCGCGGCGCGGTCGCGGGCCAACTCAACGCGGTCCTCGTCGCGCAGCGCCGGCAGCGGCCGGCCCACCAGGCGGGCCATCTCGCCCGGATGCGGCGTCAGAATAGTGTTGGCTGGCAGGCGGCCGGGCCAGTCGGGCATCTGCGCCAGCAGGTTCAGCCCATCGGCGTCGACGATCAGCGGCGGCACGGCCACGCCCTCGGCCGGGCTGCGCAGGCCATCGAGCAGCGCGCTCAGGAACGACGCCGCCTCGCCCAGCCCCGGCCCCACCAGCAGCGCGCCGGTGCGGTCGAGCACGCCCAGCAGCAGGTTGGCCGTGGCCACGCCGAGCGTGTCGGTGTCGGTCACGGCCGGATAAGTCGCCTCCGGGAACTGCCCGGCCAGCGCCGGCCGCAGCCGTTGGGGCACGGCCAGCGTCACCATCCCCGCGCCGCCGCGAAACGCCCCGCGAGCGGCCAGGGCCGGCGCGCCCCAATAGCGGATCGAGCCAGCGGCGATGAGGGCCGTGCCGAAAGTGCCCTTGTGGCCGTCGGGCGGGCGGGCCGGCAGCAGCGCGCGCGCCCCCTCGGCTGTGGCCAGTTCCAGAGGCACGCCCGCTACGGCCGGCAGCTTCGGGTCGATGTCGATGTCGGCCACGACCAACTCACCGCAGGCGGACGCACCGGGGAAGCGGAAGTGGCCGCGCTTTGGCCCGGCGAAGGTAACCGTCAGATCGGCTGGGATGGCCAGCGGATCGAGCGCGCCACTGTCGCAGTTCAGCCCACTGGGGCAGTCTACGGCGACAACAAACGGCTGTCGCGAACGCTCGTCGCCTGCCGGCGTGTCCTCCGGCGCGAGGGGCGGCGCGGCGACGCTGAGCAGCGGCGCGCGCGCCGGCGCGGCGCGGCGACGCTCGGCCACAGCTCCGCCGGCTTGCTCCAGCAATGCCGCCAGTTGGCCCTCGACGGCCCGCGAGACGCCCGTGCCCAGCAGGGCGTCAATGACGATGTCGGTAATGCGTAGACGGTGGCGCAGAACCCGATAGCGCTGATCGTAGTCGGCCAGCAGCACCTCTAGCCCCATCTCTTCGGCGCGGGCGAGGTTTTCATCGTCGGCTACGTCGCGCGGCTTGACCAGGTAGAAAGCCACCACCGCCCCGGCCTCGGCCAGATAGCGACCGGCCACCAGCCCGTCGCCGCCATTATTGCCCGGCCCCACCAGCACCAGTACCTGGCAATCGGCCACGTCGCGGCGCTGCTGAATGGCATCGGCCACGCTGCGACCGGCCGCCTCCATCATTTCGGCATAGGAATGGCCGGCGGCGTCGGCCGCCTTCTCGGCCGCGACCATCTCGGCCACAGTGAAGATTTTGACAGTCATGGTGATCCTGGTCTGTGTGGTTCGTCGCCAGTGCCCCCGGCAGGGCTCGAACCTGCAACATTCGGCTTAGAAGGCCGACGCTCTGTCCTATTGAGCTACGGGGGCGCTTTGTCACTTGCCCAGGGCAGGCCGCGCCCTGTCTCAGGACGCGCGGATGATTCCAGCAGAGTGGCCTGAGACCCACCCATGCGCTGCAATTCTAGAGTGGGACGGGAGAAGCGTCAACCGCCGGCCGCGGGGGAAAGAGAGTGACGCGATCGCCCTCGCGCAAGGGTTGGCCTGCCTCCACAGCCTCATCGTTCCGCGTGGCGGCGCTGGCCAGGCCATCGGGAACACCTAGTTGGGCCAGGAGGGTTTCGATCCTATTCATCATCGAACAGCGGCCGGATGCCGTTGTAGATCTGCGGGCCGCCGAACGTCTTCACCAGAAGGTCGCTCGGCCGTTGGACGCGCTCAGCGATCTCGCGGATCGCCATCGGCTGGTTGCCATTGGCCAGCAGGACGCTGAAGACAGCATCAACGATTGAGCCTTGCAGGGCCAACTCATTGCCGTGGCGGCTGAAGTAGTTCTGGACGAGATATTGGAAGGCGTCAACCTGCCGCACTTCGCCCGTCTTGGCGTCGACCAGGTCGACGCGTTCCGCGGGCAACTCCGCCCCGCCTTCGATGCCCAGCGACAGCCGGGCCAGCAGGTAGGTACGCAGGTCGAGGTGGCCCTCTTCCCACCATTTGTAGTCGATGAAGAAGCGCGTGTCCGGCGTCACCCGTCGCAGGTGCGCCGTCTTGATTGTTGGCCGTGGATAGCTGGACAACGCTATCTATCTCCTATGAATAACGGTAGCCGAGCGCCTACTCGTGCTGCCAGTAATGGTCGCCAACGGCCTTAAACGACGAATTGCGCATCAGTTCGGCGAAGATCGGCCCCGGCGGCACGCGCCGCAACATATTGATGGCGCTGTAAAGCGTCTTGGCGTGGACACTGTTCTGCGGCGTCAGGCCGGCCAACGACGGAAAGACCTCGCTCAGCAGCGTGCCGACCGACATCCCCATCGACGTCGCCCGCCGCGCATGGGCGTCAACCGCGGCAACCACGTCTGTGCCAACGATGAGCAGGTCATCGTAGCCGCAGGGAATCGACCGGCGCATCAGCTCGAACTGGAGTTTGTTATCTTTCACCGCCGCCAGCCGCACCCATTCGCGCTGCGGCCGTCGCCGGTCGTAGCCCAGCAGGACTGTGCCCGGCTCTGAACCAGGGCGCAGATGGATAAAGCCGCCCACGGGAATGGCGTTGTCGCGATACCAGCCCACCAGGCCCAGAACATAACGCCCCTCGGCCACCACCCAACCGGGAATCGACTCGTTGCTCTCATCGTCGATGAAGACAATGCGCCGGCGCGGCGAACGGCCGGCATCAAACAGTGCCCGCGTGCGCGCGTTGATGGGCAGCGTGCCCGCCCAACGGTGGGGGTAAGACAGCGCCCAAACAATCGGCTCGGCCGGCTCGGCTGGCGGCAAGTCCGACCATTCGTCGTCTAGCTCCGCCTCCAGGGCGATCTGTTGCGGCGAGAGGAGGCCCCGGTCGTAGACAACGGGCTGGTAGACCAATCGCTCCGGCGTCGTCTGCACACTCTCCGGCTCCATGCGGCGCAGGAACCAGTGTGGCGCGCCCACCGCGGCGACATCGTCGAAGCGGCCGTCGCGCTGCAAGTGGTAGTTCAGCGAGAATTCCTGCACGCGCGCGTCCACGCCACCGTCTAACTCTAGCTGGGGCAAGATCTCGGTCGTGGTCATCGGCCCACCCTCGGCCATGTCGAGCACAGCCTCGGTCAGGTGCAGGTGGCCAATGTTGACGTCGGCCATCAGCGACTTGACGAACCACTCGTCGCCGATGTTGATGAAGTCCTCGCGCCTGGCCAGGGCCGCGGCGATGCGCGCGGCCACGGTGGCCCCATGGGCGTCAAGGATCGCCTGCGCGTCGCCGGCCATTTCCTCGGTCAGAGCACCGCCGTTGCTGCTATTCAGCGCGTGGGCGGGGCCATAGTCGGCCACGAACTCGCGCGTCTTACCCTTGATGGCGACGACAATGACGTTAAAGTCGCCATACTCAGGGTTATAGCCCGGCCGGATGCCCGTCACCTTGCCCCGGGCCAGCTTCAGCGACGGGAAGATGACCTCCTCGCCGACGGTGTAGCTGCGCTGGGGCTGATAGACGGTGCTGCCGCTCATCAGCCGCCGCACCTCAGCCGCCTGCTCGCGCACGCGCGCGCGAATGACAAGGCCGGCCAGCTCGGCAACGGTCTGGGGCTTTTCTGTTTCTAAAAAGTGATTGTAGATTTGCTCGAAGTCAGTATCGGAGAGTGAGAACCCCGATTCCCAGTACTCCGCAGACTGAATCTGAGTCTGAGTCACCGCGAACTCCTGTAGGGCAGCCTAGTCTAGGTGGAGTGGTCTAAGGTTTACCATTGTACCAGGCCGCGCGGTCTCAGACAACCTTAAGGAAATGTCTGCTGTGTCCAGGCCAGTGGATCGACGGGGACGTCCATGATCCGCAAGTCCCAATGCAGGTGCGCGCCGCTGGAAAGGCCGGTCGAGCCGACGCGGGCAATGGGCTGACCGGCGACAACCTCATCGCCGACGTTGACCAACCGCGCGGACAGATGATAGTAGCCGGTCATGACGCCGCGACCGTGGTTGAGGATGAGCGTGCCGCCACGCAATTCCAGTTGGTCGCTGAAAACCACGACACCGTTGGCCGGGGCGCTGACCGTGTCGCCCTGCGCCGCGGCGATGTCGAGGCCGGTATGGTAGATTTCGATGGGGCCGTTGTTGTAAGAGCGGCGGCCGCCGTAGCCGGCCGAGATGACCGTCGTCGTCACTGGATACTGGAAGACCCCCTCCCAGCGCTGCGTCTCGTCGAAAACGGCATAGATGCCGCGCAGGAACTCGTCTTCCGTCGCCCGGAGGGCCGGGTCGAGCAGGCCGTCCAGCGCCTCGCCGACGGTCACGTACTGCGTGTCGTAGGCCGTTGCCGTCACTGGCAGGCGGATGCGCAGCGGCTGATTGACCAGCCGCCCCACCACCACCTGGGCGTC
>DAOSMQ010000143.1:0-6216 GCA_035372725.1 Promineifilum sp. (SeqCode) | reverse complement strand
ATGATCAGGTCGAATGCCTCGCTGTTGGCCGAGACGCGCGGGGCAAAGCCGCCCTCGTCGCCCACAGTCGTAGGATAACCCTTCTTGCCCAGCACCTTCTTCAGACTCTGGTAAATCTCTACGCCCCAGCGCAAACCCTCGCGAAATGACGTCGCCCCAACGGGCATGACCATGAACTCCTGCATGTCCGTCGCGCCGGCAGCGTGCTTGCCGCCGTTCATGATGTTCATCATCGGTACGGGTAGCGTGCGGCCGCCGACGCCGCCGAGGTAGCGATAAAGGGGCAAGTCCTGACTGGCGGCGGCGGCGTGGGCCACGGCCAGCGAGACGCCCAGGATCGCGTTCGCGCCCAGGCGGCTCTTGTTCTCTGTGCCGTCCAACTCAATCATGGCTTGGTCGATGCCAATCTGGTCGGTCGCCGTCCAGCCGACAATGGCATCAGCGATCTCTTCGTTGACCGCTTCCACAGCGCCGAGGACGCCTTTGCCCCCGTAGCGCTTCTTGTCGCCGTCGCGCTTCTCCCAGGCTTCATGCACGCCTGTGGACGCGCCGGAGGGAACCATGGCCCGTCCCTTAGCGCCGTCGTATAGGGCGACCTCAACTTCAACAGTGGGATTGCCGCGCGAATCAAGAACCTCGCGGGCGAGCACTGATTCAATGTAGTCCATTGTGAATCTCCTTGGTTGGTAAACACGCTGAATAGCGGGTGCGGTACGGCTAACTATACTGAAAGCGGTGGCGGTCGGCAAGCGACGCGCGGCTATGAGTGTCGGCGGGATTGGCTTGCTTCGCGGAGAGGGCGGCGTTACACTGCCCCGCTATGAGCGACCCGCCCCAGACAATGGACGAGTTGGCCCCTCTCTGGCGCGACATCCTGGGGGATTTGCGTGATGTGTTCGATGTCCATTTTGTCTGCGCCACCTTTGCCTATCATCTGGCCCGCCACACCCGCACGCGCGCACTAGTAGCCGTGGCCGACAGCCAGGCCAAGTGCTACGACGTCTGGCTGACAGAGCCTTCGGGGCGAGCGACGCAAATGCGCTGGCTGATCGATGAGGCCGGGCTGGAGTCATTGTTGACCCTTGACGGGCCGGCAGCGATCGACAAGCTGGAGCGGCCGGCGGCCGAGATCATCGGTGGGCAGGTCTGGCTGCTGGTCAAACGCCGCCTCCTGGCCGCGCCCCTTCCCCGCCAGCAGCGGCTGTATAATGCCTTTCCGCCCGCCCTGCTGCTGCTACTCGACCCCGAAGGGCCGGCCGAGCTGGAGCCGCTGCTGCGCGAGATGACCAGCCTGATGTGCGTCTTCCTCGACCGCGCCGCCCTGCGCCAGGAAGTCGACCGGCGCACGGTTGAATTCGCGGTCATCAGCGACATCAGCCGGGCCCTCAGCTCCACGCTCAATATTCAGCAAATCTACGAGTTGCTGACCGGCCCCATCCGCCAGACGCTCAACGTCGAGACGCTATCCATCGGCCTGATCGAGCCGGTGACGGGCGATATTCTGTTTGTGCAGCGGCTCTTCGGGCCGATGTTTGAACAATTGCCGCCGGTGCGGCTGAAGCGCGGTCAGGGCATTGCCGGCTGGGTGGCCGAGCACAAAGAGCCAGTCATCATCACCGACGCCTACGCCGACCAGCGCTTCTTCTCCGGCGTCGATACGCGCTCCGGTTTCCGCACCCACTCGATGATCTGTATTCCCCTGCAAGTTGATGAGCGCACCATCGGCATCCTTGAGGCCATCAATCGCCAGTTTGGCCGCTTCAGCGAGCACGACCTACAACTGATGCAGGCGCTGGGCGGGCCGTTGGCCGCGGCCATCGAAAACGCCAACCTCCACGCCGACGTGCTGTCCGAAAAGCGCCGCATCGAAACGCTCTTTACCAGCATGTCCGACGGCCTAGTTACCGTC
Organism: Promineifilum sp. (SeqCode); assembly: GCA_035372725.1. GTDB lineage: Bacteria > Chloroflexota > Anaerolineae > Promineifilales > Promineifilaceae > Promineifilum. The sequence goes on along the minus strand of DAOSMQ010000143.1, from coordinate 4,307 downwards.
AATCGCGAGGGCATGATCACGCGCATCAATGGCGCGTTCGCCTCCATGCTCTACAGCGATGACGACGCTATCGTCGGCCAGCCCCTACACGAGCGTGTGCACACCAAGCAGGGCGACATCCAGAAGCTCGTCGGCCGGTTGCTATCGGGCGCGGAGGACTCCGTGCAGTTGGCGGCTGACATTGTGCGCGACGACGGCCGCGTCTTGCCCGTCCTCATCAGCGGCGCGCCGGTAGACGACGAAACGGGCGCGGCCCAGGAGGCAATTTTCGTCTTCAGCGACCTGACGCAGATTCGCGAGGTCGAACGGATGCGCGACGACCTTTTCCACGGCATCATCCACGAGTTGCGTACGCCGCTGGCGACCATCCTTATCTACTCCCGCTTGCTGCGCGAAGGCCGGGCGCAGGCCGAGCGGGCCGAGCGCTTTCTGGGCGTCATCGAACGGGAGAGCGATCGCTTGCAACGTATGGTGCGCCAGATGCTCGATCTGGCCAAGTTGGAGGCGCGCGAGATGCAGCGCAGCGCCGAACCGGTGTGGCTGAACCCGCTCTTTGACGAAACGCTGCCGCCACTGGCCGAACGCGCTGTGCAGAAGGGACTGCTCTTCCGGCAACAGATCGAGAACGATCTGCCGCCGGTGCTGGGCAACCAGGACATTTACGACATGGTGCTGAAGAACCTGGTCGACAACGCTATCAAGTTTACGCCGTCAGGCAGTATCCAGGTGACGGCCCGGCGCGACAACGGCGTCGTGATCATTGAGGTCAGCGACGAGGGTATCGGCATCCCCGCCGAGGCCATGAACAACCTCTTCAAGCGCTTCTATCGCACCCAGACAGCCGTGGAGCGGGGTATCGCTGGCACGGGGTTGGGCCTCTACATGGTCAAAGAGAACCTGCGCAACTATAATGGGCACATTGCCGTCCAAAGCGTATTGGGCAAGGGCACGACGTTCACCATTCGTCTGCCCGTGGCACAGATGTGATCATGACCAGAGGACTCCAACCCAACCCCATCTACCTGGACCACGGCGCGACGACGCCGGTGCTTCCCGCCGTCGTCGAGGCAATGGCCCCCTACTGGGGCGAGCACTACGGCAACCCGTCGTCCCTCCACCGCACCGGGGCCGTCGCCGCGCGCGCGGTCGAGTCCGCCCGTGAGACGTTCGCCGAACTGCTGGGCGTCGAGCCGGGGGCTGTCGTCTTCACTGCCTGCGGCTCAGAGAGCAATAACCTGGCCCTGCGCGGGGTGCTGTTCGCCGCCCGCGAGGCCGGCCGCGGCCACCACCTGATCACCAGCGCCATCGAGCATAGCGCCGTGCTGGCCACTGCCCGGCAACTGCGCGATCACTTTGGCTTCGAACTGACCGTGCTGCCCGTGGACGAATTCGGCCGCGTTCGCCCGGAGGATGTCGCCGCGGCCGTCCGCCCGGAGACGGCGCTTATCAGCGTCATGGCCGCGAACAACGAGATCGGCACGATCCAGCCCTGGGCGGAGATCGGCGCGCTGGCCCGCGAGCGCGGCATCCTCTTCCACACTGACGCCGTACAGCTGGCCGCCACGCGCCACTGGAATCTGGCCGTCGAACCCATCGACCTGATGTCGCTTGGCCCGCATAAGTTCTACGGGCCGAAGGGCGTGGGTGTGCTGGTCGTGCGTCCCGGTGTCGAGCTGCTGCCCACGCTGACCGGCGGCGGCCACGAGGGCGGCCTGCGCGCGGGCACAACCAACGTGCCCCTCGTCGTCGGCGCGGCCGCGGCCTTCCAATTGGCCATGACCGAACGGGACGAGCGCCTGGCCCATGTGCGGCGCCTGCGCGACCGGCTGCTGGCCGAGTTGCCGGCGGCTCTGCCCGGCCGCTGTCTCATCACCGGCCACCCAACCGAGCGGCTGCCCCACCACGCCAGCTTCGCCCTGCGCGGCCTGAGCGGCAACGACCTGTTGATCCATCTCGACCAGGCCGGCATCGCCGCCAGCAGCGGCTCAGCCTGCGCCAGTGGCGACCCCAAGCCTTCGGCCATCCTCCAGGCCCTCGGCCTCGGCCCAGAGTGGACGCTGGGCGGCTTGCGGCTGACGCTCGGCCGCCAGAACAGCGACGCCGACATCGACGCCGTCGCCGCCGCCCTGCCGGCGATTGTGGCCCGGCTGGACGCCATCGAGAAGCGCTTTGCCGTTGCCCACGCTTGAACCAGCCATGCTCATGAACGCCACACTCTGCGCCCTGCCCGACGCCACCGTCGTCCCTGCGCCCCTGACGGGCAGCCAACCGCGCGTCGTCGTCGCCATGAGCGGTGGCGTTGATAGCTCCGTAGCCGCGGCGCTGCTGGTTGAGGCTGGTTACGAAGTAACGGGCATCATGATGCGCCTGTGGAGCGAGCCGGCCGAGGGGGCCACCGCCCCGGCCAACCGCTGCTGCACGCCCGACCAAATGACCGACGCCCGCCGCGTGGCCGACCGGCTGGGCATCCCCTTCTACGTCATCGACGTGCGCGATCATTTCCGCCGCGCCATCGTCCAGTTCTTCCTGGACGAACACGCCGCCGGGCGCACGCCCAACCCCTGCATTGAGTGCAACCGGCAGATTCGCTTCACCTACCTGCTGGAGCGAGCGCTGGCGTTGGGAGCCGACTACCTGGCCACGGGCCATTACGCCCGCGTCCGGCATGACGCTGACGGCTACCGTCTGCTGCGCGGCCTGGACGGCGATAAGGACCAGTCCTACGTCCTGCACATGCTCGGCCAGACGCACCTGGCCCGCGTGCTCTTCCCCGTCGGCGCATATACCAAGGCCCAGGTGCGCGAATTGGCCCGCGCCCACAACCTGCCCGTGGCCAACAAGCACGACAGCCAGGACCTCTGCTTCCTGAAGGACGGCGACTATCGCGGTTTCCTGCGCCGCCACAGCGAGGGCATCTCGCGCCCCGGCGACATCGTCACTGTGGACGGCCGCGTCATCGGCCAACATGGCGGCCTGGTCGATTACACCATCGGCCAGCGCAAGGGGCTGGGCATCGCCGCGCCGGAGCCGCTCTACGTCGTCGGCAAGGACGCGGCGCGCAACGCCCTCATCGTCGGGCCGCGCGACGCGCTCGGCCGCGACCGGCTGGCCGCCCGCGCCGTCAGCTGGGTCGGCGCGCCGCCCCCCGCGCCGATCGCCGCCGCGGTCAAGATTCGCTACAAAGCTGCGCCCTTGCCGGCAACCATCGCCCCCGGCGTGGACGGCACGGCGATGGTGCAACTGGACGAGCCGGCCTATGGCGTCACGCCCGGTCAGGCGATTGTCTTCTATGACGGCGACGTCTGCCTCGGCGGCGGCCTGATCGCCGGGGAAGGGTGGCCGGGGCCAACGCTCGAACCGGCTGTGGGGAGTAGCGCGCAGTGATCGCCGTTCCCGGCTCGGCCTCCGGTTTGGTGCTCGGCTTTCTGTTAGCCAGTGCTTACGGGGCCATTTTCCACCTCATCTACGGTGGCTCCCTGCGGCGCATCTTGCTCTATCTGGCCGCGGCCTGGGTGGGCTTTATCATCGGCCAGCTGGCCGGCGACTTTCTCAACCTGGAGTGGTTCAAGGTGGGTAAGCTCCACCTGCTGAGCGCCAGCGTGGGCGCTTGGCTGCTACTGCTGGGCGCGCGCTGGCTGGCCGGGCAGGAAACGCCACGAGAATGAGACGCGCCGGCCGATTCGTGCTATACTTTTGAGTTGGGGTTCATGCGATGAGCAATGTACAACTGCCGGCCACAACACAGCCGGATACCCACAAAGAGCCGCTCATTCCGATCGGCTACGTCATCGCCGGAGTGATCGTCACTCTAGTGATTTCTGTTGCCTTTATCGTCCTGATGGTCTATCTGGCCAACAACTACGCCGACACCATTCTGGTCGTGCGCGATATCTTCATCATCGCCCTCGGCCTGATGTCTTGCCTGTCTGGCATCGTGCTGACCCTATTACTCATTGCCGTCATCCGTCTGGTCAATATGCTTGAGTTCGAGTTGAAACCGATTTTGATGAAGACCAATGAGACCCTGGGCACCATCCGGGGCACGACGGTCTTTATGAGCGAAAACGTTGTGCGCCCCATGACCGCGGCCAGCAGCTACGTGGCCGGCCTCCGGCGGGGCGTGGCTACGCTTTTCGGCAACCCACGGCGCAGATAGCGACTTCAGGAGAAATGAAATGAGCGACAACGACAGCGATCTGGGCGCCTTCCTGGCCGGTTTTGTGATCGGCTCGCTGGTGGGCGCGGCCACCGCCATCATCCTCGCGCCCCAATCGGGCCAGGCGACCCGCGACCAACTCCTGCACTTC
>DAOSMQ010000142.1:0-6233 GCA_035372725.1 Promineifilum sp. (SeqCode) | reverse complement strand
GCGCCCCGGCCAGTCCACCGATGACGTGCAGGTAGCGGTCGCGCTCGGCCTCCAGTTCGCCCGTGCGCACCTCGCTGTTCTCCAGCGCCTTCAGGTCGGTTTCGGCGCGCTCCAGCGCGGCCAGCAGCCCGGGGATGCCGGTCTCGCCGTACTTGCGCTTGAGGGTGTTGATCAGTTCCAGCCGCGCCTCGGTGGCGTTCAGCCGGCGGGGGTCGAACTCCAGCGCGTCGAGGTAGTCCTGCACGTCGCCGGCCAGCTCATTGAGCTGGAAACTCAGCCCTTGCAGGGTCTCCAGCGCCGCGGCGCGGGTGTCGTCCAGCTTGGCCAGTTGCGTCAGGGCGTGCTCGACCCGGCCGAGCAGGTCCAGCACGGCCGGGCGGTCGTCGTCGATGGTCGTCAGCAGGGCCACGGCCTCGGCGGCGTGGCGGCCCAGTTGCTCGGCGTTGGCCAACCGCAGGCGCTCGACGCGCAACGTCTCCTCTTCGTCCGGCTGCAAGGCGGCGGCGCGGATGTCCTCGGCCTTGAATTGCAGCATCTCCATGCGCTGGGCCAGGTCGCGCTGGCTGCGGCGCAGCTCGCCCAACTCGCGCTCAACGGCGTGGAGCCGGCGCACTTCGGCGGCCAGCGCCTCGCGCTCGGCGTCCAGCCCGCCAAAGGCATCGAGCAGGGGCAAGTGGGCGCGCGGACGCAACAGCGACAGATGCTCACCCTGGCCGTGGATGTCGATAAGCGGTTCGGCCACCTGACGCAATACCGATAGGCTGACCGTGCGACCGTTGACGCGGCAAATGGTGCGGCCGTTGGCGCGTAACTCGCGCGCCAGCACGATGAACTCCTCACCGTCCTCGTCTAACCCTTCGGCCTCCAGCAGGGGGCGCAGAAGCGCTTGCAGCGCCGGAGCGGCGCGGAAGGCGGCCTCAACGTAGGCGGTGTCGCTGCCGGCGCGGACGGCCGTTGTGTCGGCGCGCTCGCCCAGCACCAGCGTCACCGCGTCGAGGATAATCGACTTGCCCGCGCCCGTCTCGCCGGTCAGGACGTTGAAGCCGGGATCGAATTCGAGCCGCAACTGATCGATAATAGCGAAGTTACGGATGACAAGTTCCGATAGCATACGTCGCTATTTTAGCGCATTTGCCAGTAGGCGGCACTGGCCCCGACGAACAGATAGATGCCTGGGCCGATGAGGGCGAACAGCGCGCCGCCGCTGCCGCCCAGGATAGCCAGCAGCAGGGGCACCACCGGAATGAGCACGCCGATGAACATCATGGCCACCACAAGGCCGGGCAGGTAGCGCCCGCGCCGTCCGCCGATAGCCCGCTTGGTGATCCGGCCAATGAAGCTGCCGACCGCGCCGCTAATGAAGAAGATGAGCAGGAAAAACAGCATGCCGCGGGCCAGGCTGACGAGGAGCAGGCCGACGACCAGACTGATGGGCAGCGACACGATGGCGGCGATCAGGTAATCGCTCGGTTTGGCGTTATAGAAGGCATCTTCGGCCTGGCGCTGGCACTCCGGGCAGATGTAACCGACGGGTGTCTTGTTGGCGCACTGGATGCAGATCGGCCGGTTGCAGTTATAACAGCGCAGGGAGGTCATGCGCTGCGGGTGGCGATAGCAGACCAGGGTATAGTCGATGTCGCGAGCGGGGGGAGGGTCTGGCGGCTCGACACCAGCAGGGCCGGGGCGCGGTTCCTCAGCCTCTTCCTCGTCGGCCAGGGCCAGGGCCGCGGCGGCCTCTGGCGGCACGGGCCGGCCGTCCAGTTCCGCCAGCCCGGCAACCGCGGCCGGGTTCTGCGGCGAGAGCAACAGCGCACGTTCAAGGGCGGCGCGCTTCGCGCCCTCGTCGCCCAACACGCGCGCCAAACCCAGCCAAGCCTCCTCGGCCTCCGGCGCTTCGCTCAGGATGTCGCGGTACATCGATTCGGCGGCGGCATTCTTGCCATATTCAGCATTGCGGCCGGCCTGGGCCAGCAGCGCGCGCAATCGTGGTTCCTTTATCTCCATGCGTGCCTTACTCCAGCAGTGTTCGCTCGATGCCGTTGGGCTGGATTGTCGCCCGGCTTCATAAACAACGGACAAGAAGCAGATGAGCGGCAACTAAGGATGTGGGCTGACTAGGGCTGCGTCCGTCGCTCTGGGCCGGGGTCCAGGTGGGGCCAGCTAAAGCCCAGCCGGCCCATCAGGCGGCGGTAGAAGAAGCCCGTGCTCTCCACGCGCGCGAAGAGACAGGGCTGCTCGTGCTTGGTGATCACCACCGTGTCGCCGCTCTCTACGTTGACGCTCTTCTGGCCGTCGGCGGTCAGGTAGGCCTCGTGGCTCATATCGACCTGAATGGCGATGCGGGCGTTTTCGTGCAGCACCAGCGGCCGGTTCAGGCTCAGGTGAGCGGCCACGGGCACGACGACGAAGTTCTGCAATTGCGGCGGCAGCAGCGGCCCGCCGGCGGCCATGGCGTAGGCCGTTGAGCCGGTCGGCGTGGCCACGATGAGGGCGTCGGCGATGTAGGTCGTCACCAGGTCGTCGTCGACGCGCAGATGGAGGTGAATGACGCGCGCCTGCGCCCCCCGGCCGATGACGACTTCGTTGAGGGCCATGAACGGCTGCACCAAACCCTCGTCGCGCCACAACTCGGCGTGCAGCAGTAGGCGGCGCTCCAGCCAGAAGTCGCCGGCCAGCACGCGCGCCAGCTTGTCGCGCCAGGTGTCGGGCGTGGCTTCGCTCAGAAAGCCGACACGACCGACGTTGATGCCGAAGATAGGCACCGCGAAGGGCACCGTCCAGCGCGCCGCCCGCAACGTCGAGCCGTCGCCGCCCAGGACGATGACCAGGTCGGTCTCGTTCAGTGGCGCGGCGATGGGTTCGTCGTCCCAGGGCGCGGCCGTCCACGAGGCCACACCACGCTCGGTCAGCCAACGGCGCACTTCGTCGCCCAGGGTGACTGATTCGCGGATGCGGGGCTGCTGGAGGATACCAACCTGGTTCATAGGCCCTTACTCGTCCAGCCGCGCCCGCGCCCAGGCGACCAGATCGTTAACGGGCACGCGCGTTTGCTCCCCGCCGGCCAGCAGCCGCGCCGTCACCTGCCCCTGGGCCAGCTCGTCTTCGCCAACGATGAGGACGTAGCGCGCGCCGAGGTGGTCGGCCTCGCGCATCTGGCTCTTAAGGCTGCGCCCGCGGCGCGAGAAGGCCAGCCGCGCCGGAATGCCCGCCGCCCGGAGGCGGAAGGCCAGTTGCGTCGCCGCTGTCTTCGTCGCCCCGCCAAAGTGGGCCAGGTAGAAGGGCACGGGCAAAGCCACCGGGGGGGCAATGCCCTGCTCCTTCATGCCCAGGACGATGCGCTCGACGCCGCTGCCGAAGCCGACGCCGGGCGTGGGCGGCCCGCCGATGTCCTCGGCCAACCCGTCGTAGCGGCCGCCACCACATAGCGCCGCCTGCGCGCCAATGCCCTCTTGCCAGACCTCGAAGACGGTCTTGGTGTAATAGTCGATGCCGCGCACCAGGCGGAAGTTGATGGTGTAGGTCTGATCTAGCTCATCCAGCAGACCGCGCACGTCGGTGAAGTGGTCGCGGCAGTCGTCGCAGAGGTGGTCGGCAATGCGCGGCGCGCCAGCCAGCAGCGCGTCCATGCCCTTCTCTTTGCTGTCGAGGACGCGCAGCGGGTTCTTGCTTAGCCGCTCCTTGTCGATGTCGGCCAACTGGTCGCGGTAGCTATCCAGGTAGGCTACCAGGGCCTTGATGTAGCCCGGCTTGCAGACGGGGCAGCCGGTGCTGTTGAGCTGGAAGGTCAGGCCGGTGTAGCCCAGCTCGCGGTAGAGGCTCATGGCCACCATCATGACTTCGACGTCGGCGGCCGGGTCGTCCTCGCCCAGGATTTCGCAGTTGATCTGGCTGTGCTGGCGTAGGCGGCCGGCCTGGGGGCGCTCGCGCCGGAAGCTGGGGCCGATGGTGTAGAGCTTGACCGGCTGCGTCCAGTTGCTCATGCCATTCTGAATATAGGCGCGCATGAAGCCGGCTGTGAATTCGGGCCGCAGGGTAAGGCGCGAACCGTCCGGCTCGGTCAGGGTGTACATCTCCTTCTGGAGAAAGAAGTCCGACCCCTGGCCCACGCCACGGTCGAACAGCTCCTCAGCCTCGATGATCGGCAGTTCGACGCGCTGGAAGCCGAAGCGCCCGGCGACACGCTCGGCCGCGGCGATGATGGCGTCCCAATAGCGGCGGTCGTCCGGCAAGACATCCTGCATGCCGGTGACACGCTGGATTTGTTTCGACACAGTGCCTCCACAACGGGCTGGCGCCCATTGGGCGGCCCATTCATGACATTGTGCTTATTATAGCCGCAAACGGAGATTCAGTGAAAGGGGATCAGGCCAGCCGCCGGTCGCAGGCGGCGCGCAGGCCACAGGCCAGGCAGCGTCGCGGGTCGTCGTGGTCGGGGTCGGGGTCGCTCTCGCCACGGGCGGCGCGCATCTCGTCGAGCACAGCCAGCAGATCGGCCTCCAGGTCGTCGCTGTAGTCGATGGCGAACGCCTGGTCGCGATATTGCAGAATGCCATAGGGTGGGCGCACGCCAAAGTTCTCTTCGACCAACAGGCAGTAGGCCGCCAGTTGTAAGACCTGCCCCTCGTAGGGCCGCTCCGGCGCGCGCGACGACTTGACCTCGACGGGGATGATCGTGCCGTCGTCCTGCTCCACGAGGTAATCGGGCTTGCCCACCAGACGCAGGCGAGCGGCACGGAGGACGTCGTTGTTGGCCCGCCACGTCTCGGTGTCGCTATAGAACACGCGGCCGTCGGGCAGCCCGCTCTCCTCGCGCATCCGCCGCCCGCCGATCCAAAAGGCCGCGGCCAGGAAGAGCAAGACCAGTACCAACAACAGCGGCAAACCACCCAGTAACATGGCGATTCTCGCGCTCCCCGGCCGCCTAGGCCCCCAGGAGCCGGTAGACCAGCATGGCCACGGCCAGGAACAGAGCCAGGTAGGCCACCCGCTGCGCCCAGATCGACCGGCGGACGAGGCGGCCGTGGCGCTCGTGGTGGCGTGTGCCGGCTTGCAACTGGGCAGTGTTGGCCGAGGCCGCGCCGCGCACGCGGCGCAGCCACCAGGCGCGCCGGCAATAGACATACTCACCAATCTCACTGGCCCGAATCCAGGAGTAGCTCATACGTTCTATTTTATGGATAATAGACAGTGAGTCAAGAGGCGTTGGCTCGCCGTGGGGCTTTTGATTGGTCGAGACAAGCCCGCCAACCTGACAGATTGGCAGGCCCAGCCTGGGCGACAGTCCGCCCACGTCCTTATCATCGGCCATGTTTGCGCCCTTGCTCAGTCACATGTGGTTTGCCCTGCCACTGATATCGATTGGCCGCCCGACGGCTGTCGCGCGGCCTCTTTGAGGAATCCCTATGAGCGTGTTACCATTGACCTCTATGAACCGGCCAGAATCATTGCGCGCGTACCGCTGGCGCGTTGCCCCGGAGATGCCCGCCGACTCGCCCTTGCAGTCGGTCGGCGATGCCGTGCATCCGGTTCTGGCCCGCATCCTCCACAACCGCGGCCTGGCCCAGCCCGCGCAGGTGCAGGCCTTTCTGTCGCACCACTACCTGCTCTCGCGCGACCCCTACCAGTTGGCCGACATGGACCGCGCCGTCGATCGCCTCGTTCGCGCCCTGCGCGAGGGGGAAACCATCGCTGTCTACGGTGACTTCGACGCTGATGGCGTGACTGCGACGGTGTTGCTGACCGAGGCGCTGCGGGCCATGAGCGACGAGCGCCGTCTGGTCATCCCCTACATTCCCGACCGCGTCGACGAGGGGTATGGCCTGAACATAGACGCCCTGACTTCGCTGCGGACCAAAGGCGTCGATGTCGTCATCAGCGTTGACTGCGGCATCCGCTCGCCTCTCGAGGCGGCCCACGCCCGCGACATCGGCCTGGACATGATTGTCACTGACCATCACAGCCTGGGGCCGGAACTCCCCCCCGCCCTGGCGGTCATCAATCCCAAGCGCGACGATTCGACCTACCCGGAGCGCATGCTGGCCGGCGTGGGCATCGCCTTCAAGCTGGCTCAGGCGCTGCGGTTGGCCATGCCGGAGCGGGCCAACTGGGACGAGACGAACCTGCTCGACCTGGTGTCCATCGGCACGGTGGCCGACCTGGCCCCGCTGATGGGCGAGAACCGCAAGCTGGTGGCCGAGGGGCTGGCCGTGTTGAACGAGGTGCGCCGGCCGGGC
>DAOSMQ010000141.1:0-6255 GCA_035372725.1 Promineifilum sp. (SeqCode) | reverse complement strand
GGATGTTGTAGCGCGTCTTGGGCTTCATGGCCGCCAGCAGTTGCTCGTCGCTGCTTTCCAGCGGCAACTCAACAGTGTTGCGGAACTGGATTTGCTCGGCTGAGGGTCGCCAGCCACGCGCGCTCAGGTCACGCATCACCGCCGCGCCCAACGGCGACGACCGCTCATGTTCCAGCCCCCAATTGCGCACCACTTCCGGGTCGATCTTGATGAAAATGGCCCGCTCGCGCCGGGCCAGGGCCTCCAATTGCGCCAGGACGTGGCGGCGCAGAGTCACGTCGGCGTAGTCGAGCGCCGGCCCTTTGGGCACGTAGAGGATGCACCACGGCGTCCGCGGCAGGTTGCGCCGCAGGACGTGGGCCGCGGCGATGGCCTCCCAGCCATTGCCGCCCACAGACAGGCTCAGCGGCAATGCCTGCCAGCCCCAGCGCGCCTTGAACTGCCCCCATGCCCAGCTCTGCAAAGCGTGGGCATAGGGCAAGCGGGCCAGGGCCTGATCCCAGGTGGCCGGCGATTCCTCGCGCTTGAACGTCGCCGCGCGGCGAGCGGTGTCGGTGCTCATGAGGGCCATAGACAAAAAGCGGCGGCCTCTCGCCGCAGCGCGCCTATCTTACCCCGTTTGCCCCGGCCGCGCATAGGGCAAGATGAAGAATGCAGGGCTTTGCCAAAGTCGTCTAGCGACTATTGACCTGACAGGTAGGCGGCCAATCGCGGTCGCCCGCCTGTCAGGTCGATGCGCCTGGGGTGACTTTGGAAAAGCCCTGCATGTCATCTGCGTGCCATTGCCATCCCGTTTCGGTTGAGCCTGGTTGTGCTTCTGTTACAATCCCGCCTGAGCTTATCTCACTGTGGAGGGATACATGGATTCCGTCTTGAAACGCATTGAGCACTATACCGGTCTTAACCTGGTGCTACTCATCTTTGCCCTGTTCATTCCCCTGGCCTTCATTCTCGAATTCAGCCACGCCAGCCCGACGCTCATCCTGCTGGCCGCGGCTCTGGGCATTGTCCCTCTGGCGGGCATGATCGGCGAGGGTACGGAAGCGCTGGCAGAGCGCGTTGGCCAGCGCGCCGGTGGTCTGCTCAACGCCACGCTGGGCAACGCCGCCGAGCTGATCATCGCCGTCATGGCCTTGCGCCGCGGCCTGATCCAGTTGGTGCTGGCCTCCATCACCGGCTCTATCCTCGGCAACCTGCTGCTGGTACTGGGCCTATCGATTCTCGTGGGCGGCCTCAAGCACGGCACGCAGCGTTTCAATCGGGCTAACGCCGGCATTGACGCGACGTTGCTGATTCTGTCCGTCTTTGCCCTGGGCATCCCTTCGTTCTTCAACCTGGCCATCGAGCCGGACTTTCAGGCGGTGGAGTTCCTGAGCATCGGCGCGGCCGTGGCCATCCTGATCATGTACGTGCTGACGATCATCTACTCGTTCACCTCCCACACGACCGAGGCCGATCCCCAGGCCCGCGAAGCCCACGCGCCCACCGGCTGGGGGCCGCGGCACGCGGTCATCGTCCTGGTCGCGGCCGTAGCTCTGATCGCTGTGCTGTCGGAGTTCCTCGTTGGCGCCGTTGAGCCGGTGACCGAGGCGCTGGGGCTGAGCGAGTTCTTCCTGGGCATCATTCTCATCCCGCTGGTGGGCAACGCCGCCGAACACTTTGTCGCCGTGCAGGTGGCCCTGAAGAACAAGATGGACCTGAGCCTGAGCATTGCCATCGGCTCCAGCCTGCAGATCGCCCTCTTCGTCGCCCCGCTGCTGGTGTTCATCAGCCTGGCGCTGGGCAACCCGATGCCGCTGGAGTTCACGCTCTACGAGGTGCTGGCCGTGGCCGCGGCGGCGCTCATCGCCGCGTTCGTTTCGCTGGACGGCGAGAGCATCTGGCTGGAGGGGTCAATGCTGCTCGTCCTCTACGCCATCCTGGCGGTGGCGTTCTTCTTCCTGTAGGGCGGGTTGGCAACCCGCCCTACGCCTGGCGCCCGCGCCGCCAGGCGTAGAGGCGAGCCAGCAGGCCGTTGTAGACGCGATCGGCCGCGCCCACCGTCCGCCGCACCTCGCCGCCGAAGCCACGCTTGAAACGGTAGACCGGCCACAGCCCGTCTTGCCGCTCAGTGAAGCCGGCTTCCAGCGTCGTCTCGTCGGCATCGGGCACGCCCCACAGGTCATAGCTCTGGCAGCCGCGCGCCCTGGCCCAACGCATGGCCGCCCACTGGGCGGCGTAGGCGGGCATCCGCGCCCGCTCCTGCTCGCTCGACGCGCCATAGAGGTAGGCGGCCGACGACCCCCACGTGAAAACCATCACCCCGGCCAGCGGCCGGCCCTCGTACTCGGCCAACCACAGGGCGGCGTTCTGCGGGGCGAATAGCTCCAGCGCCGCGGCGTAGTACTGCGGCTGGTGGACGGCGAAGCGGTCGCGCGCGCCCGTGGCCGTCATCAGACGATTGAAAGCCGGCAGGTCGGCGGCCGTGGCCAGGCGCGTCGTCACGCCCTTCTTCTCGGCCAGGCGGATGTTGTAGCGCGTTTTCTGCTTCATGGCCGCCAGAATATCGTCCTCCGACGGCCGAAGGTCCACAACCACGGTGCGCGGCGGCTGGATGGTGTCGGCCGAAGGGACGCCACCGTGCCGCCGGTAGAGCGCCGCCCACTGGTCGGGTGGGCACTCGTCTTGCCACAGGCGCGGCTCGAACTTCAGCAGGCCCGCGCCACGGCGGTAGGCAGCCTGGTCGATCTGGTTGAACAACACCGCCAATTGCTCTTCGTTGTCCCAATCAGCCAGCGGGCCGTGGGGAATGTAGGCTATCTTGACGACGCCAAAGGCCAGCGAGCGAAAGAGCACCTGCGCCCCGGCCACGAGGCGGCCGTCGCGCCGCAGCCAGACGCGCTGCGATGTCCAGCCGAAGCGATTCTTCAGCCGCGCCCAGTTCGTCGTCTGTAGCAGGCTGCCGTGGGGGTGGGCAGCCACAAAAGCGTCCCACTCCGCGTCGGCCTCGGTATAGGCCTGCTCGCCCAGTTCCATCATTCTAGCCACCATCGTGCCGGGATTATATCCGCGTTCGTCATCCGGAGTCGATGTGTTACAATGACCGGCAGTCAGCGGGAGGCGCGATGAGCCAGGCACGAGTTCTTTACGACCTACAGCAGATCGATACCGAGATTCGGACGAAGAAGCAGCGGCTGGGCGAAGTGTTGCGCCTGCAAAAGGAGCCGCCGGCGCTGCTGGCCGCCCGCGAGAAGGCCGCCACGGCCGACGCTGATCTGAGCCGCTGGCGTGCTCGCCACAAGGACCTGACCCTCGAAATTGCCGGCGTCAGCGACAAGGCCAAACGCTCGGAAGAACGGCTCTACTCCGGCGTCGTTAAAAGTCCCAAAGAACTCAACGACTTGCAACACGAGGTCGAAGCGCTGGGCCGCCGCCGGGCCACGTTAGAGGACGAAGCGCTACAAGTGATGATGACCGTCGATGAGCGCCAGGCCAGCAGCAGCGCGGCGGCGACGGAACGCGACCACCTGGCCGACGAATTCGCGGCCTCGGTTGTCCACTTGCAGGCCGAACAACAGACGCTGGCCCTACAGCTCAATCGCCTGCTGGACAAGCGCAAGAAGCAGGTCATGCTGGCCCAGCCGGCGCTGCTGAAGGTCTACGACCAACTCATCCAGGAGAAGCGTGGGCTGGCCGTGGCCGGGCTGCGGGTCAACAAGTGCCAGGGCTGCCTGGTCACCCTGTCGGCCAGCACCATCCGCGCCGCCGATGAGGGCAAGCTGGTGCGCTGCGATAGCTGCGACCGCATCCTCTGCCCGCTCTAGCCGCGGCCAGGCACCTCCGCGCCCTATCCCCACCGTCGTGCCGCATGGCTGACCAGAGTTGTGGCCGCCCTCTGGCCCACTGCGCCCTTTCGCCAGACAGGCTGTAAGAGTAGTAGCGTACGCTAACGCTGAACCTCTCTACACTCAGGAGCATAGACGATGAGAATCTTGGTCACCGGCGGCGCCGGTTACATTGGCAGCCACACCGTGCTGGAGCTACTACAGGCCGGGCACGACGTCGTCGTTCTCGACAATCTGATCAACAGCCAGGAGGAGTCACTGCGGCGCGTAGCCCGGTTGGCCGGCCGCGCGCCCACCTTCCACTGTGTTGATCTGCTTGACCGGACCGCGGTGGACGCCGTCTTCGCTGCCGCGCCGGTGGACGCCGTCATCCACTTCGCCGCGCTAAAGGCCGTCGGCGAGTCGGTCGCCCAGCCATTGCGCTATTTCCACAACAATCTCACCGGTATGCTGCACCTGTTGCAGGCGATGGAGGCCCACGACGTGCGTTGCCTCGTCTTCAGCTCCTCGGCGACAGTCTACGGCGACCCGCAGCAAATGCCCATCACCGAGGACGCGCCGCTGTCGGCGGTTAACCCCTACGGCCGCACCAAGCTCGTCGCCGAGGACATGCTGCGCGATCTCTACCGCGCCGACCCGCGCTGGGACATCGCCCTGTTGCGCTACTTCAACCCCGTCGGGGCGCACCGCAGCGGGCAGATCGGCGAAGACCCCAACGGCATCCCCAACAACCTCGTGCCCTACATCGCCCAGGTGGCCGTCGGCCGCTTGCCCTATCTGCGCGTTTTCGGCAACAGCTATCCCACCCCCGATGGCACCGGCGTGCGTGACTACATCCACGTCGTCGATCTGGCCCAGGGGCATCTCCGCGCCCTGACCAAGCTGGGCGAGCATCCCGGCCTGGTCACCTACAACCTGGGCACCGGCCGCGGCTACAGCGTGCTGGAGGTGGTGGCCGCCTTCGAACGCGCCAGCGGCCGGCCCATTCCGGTGCAAATTCACCCGCCGCGCCCCGGCGACGCGGCTATCTGCTACGCCGACCCCTCGCGAGCGGCGCGCGAACTGGCCTGGGTGGCCGAGAACGACCTGGATGACATGATGGCCGACACGTGGCGCTGGCAGGCGGGGAACCCGAATGGGTATGGAGAGTAAGCAGTAGGCAGTAAGCAGTAGGTCAGTAGGTCTGTGAGGCGCAAAGCGGGGTTAGCTTCGTTGGCCAGCTAGCCCATCGCCAACTTGATGTCGAATAGAGGCGAGAAACGGGCTGTCTATCGGTTGTGCCATGCCTTCACCACTTCCGCCATGATGGCCAGCGCGATCTCTTCGGGCGTCTGCGCGCCGAGGTCGAGGCCGACGGGGGCGTGGATGCGGGCCAGTTGGGCCTCGCTCAAGCCGGCCGCGACCAGCCGGTCGCGCCGGGCGGCGTGGGTCTTGCGGCTGCCCAGCGCGCCGATGTAGAAGGCGTCGCCGGCCAGCGCCGCCCGCAGGGCCGGGTCGTCGATCTTGGGGTCGTGGCTGAGGGTCACGACGGCCGCGCTCGCCCCCGGTCGCAGGTCGGCCAGGGCCTTGTCGGGCCAGCGGTGGTCGATGTGGTCGACGTCGGGGAAGCGCTCGGCGCTGCCAAAGGCGCGGCGCGGATCGATGACCACGACACGATAGCCCACCACCGCCGCCAGCCGCGCCAGGGCCACGGCAATATGCGCCCCGCCGATGAGGAACAGCGCCGGCGCGGGGTGGATGGGATCGACGAATAGCTCGACGCCCCCGGCCGCGGCCAGGAGTTGCGGCTCCGGCGGCACGGCCACTGGCAACATCTCGCCCAGCGCCGCGCCGAGCGACCCGGCGATCACCTGGCCGTCCTCGACAATCGCCTTGCGCCCCAACAGCACTTCCGGCCCGGCCACGACCGTCAGCAGCGCGCCGCTTGCGCCGGCGTCGAGCCAGCGGCGGGCGGCGGCGTAGGTGGCACGGTCGAGCCGCTCGACAAAGACCTCAATGGTGCCGCCGCAGGCCAGGCCCACGCCCCAGGCCGTCTCATCGGCCACGCCGAAGCGCAGCCGCCGCGGCCGGCCGTCGGCCAGCGTCTCCTCGCCGGCGGCAATGACCGCGCCCTCGACACAGCCGCCGCTGACCGAGCCGCTGAGGGCCGCGCCGCCGGCGGTGAAGGCCATCTTGGCCCCCGCCCGGCGCGGCGCAGAACCCCACGTCGTCAGCACCGTAGCCAGAGCGATGTCGGCTTGGCCGGCCGCCAGCCAGCGCGTTAGGTCGTCGATGACTTCGTACATTGTGCCGTTGATTCTAGTGGACTGTGAGCGTAACTTCAATAGCGACCGCGGATGGCCCAGGGTTTTTAGTGGTCGGCCCACAGCCCGTAGCACAGCCTGTAGCACAGCCTGTTAGGCTGTGGCTGTGGCCGGCGACGACAGCCTGA
>DAOSMQ010000140.1:0-6257 GCA_035372725.1 Promineifilum sp. (SeqCode) | reverse complement strand
CCACGGCCACGTCGGCCTGGCGGTTGTGGTTTAGCTCGGCGGCGTCGTTCTCGATCTGGATGAGCTTGCTGGCCGGGTTCCAGTCCTCGCGGCCATACTTCAGGCGGAAGTCCAGCGGCGTGCCGATGAGCAGGACAACATCGGCCGCCCGCAACGCCTTGCCCCGCGCCGCCTTAAAGCAGTGGGGATGGGCCATCGACAGCGTGCCGCGGCCGGCGCCGTTGGTGAAAACGGGGATGGCCGCCGCGTCGGTCAGGTCGCGCAGGGCGTCGCCGGCGTCGTCCCAGTAGACCTGCGTCCCGGCGATGATCAGCGGCCGCTCGGCGGCGCGCAATAGGTCGAACATGGCCTGCACGGCGCTGACCGGCGGCGGCGCGGGCGCGGCGGCCACGCGGTCGGGCATCTGCGCCGGCGCGTCAATGGCGTTGAAGAGCACGTCGAACGGCAGTTCGACGAAGACCGGCCCGGGGCGTCCGCTGAGAGCGGCGGTGTAGGCCTCGGCCAGCCGCGCGGGGATGTCCTCGGTGCGCTCGATGGTGAAGCTGGCCTTGGTGAAGGTGCGGAACATGTCCACCTGGGGCATCTCCTGCAACGCGCCCATGCCCTTGGTCTTCAGCGGCGCGGCTCCGCCCAGCAGCAGCAGCGGGCTGCGGGCCTGATAGGCGTTGGCCACGCCGGTGACGGCATCGGTGACGCCCGGCCCGGCTGTCACCAGAGCCACGCCCACGTTGGGAGCGCCGACGCTTCTCGTCAGCCGGGCATGGGCGTCGGCGGCGTGGGCAGCGGCCTGCTCATGGCGGAAGTCGATGACGGCGATGTTGTGGTTCAGGCAGCCGTCGTAGATGGGCGCGACGTGGCCGCCGCAAAGGGTGTAGATCGTGCTGACGCCCTGCGCGGCCAGCGAGCGGGCGACGAGTTCTCCGCCGTGGGCGAATTGGGACATGGAGCGCTCCTTGCCAGTGTGGGCTGAAGGCCTGAACACCTGAAATCGGTTGCCGGTAGCGTAGCGCAACGGTGGGCGGGACGCAACGCCGCGCCAGATAAAAAGGGCGACGCACTGGCAGCCAGTGCGTCGCCCCGTTGCCACGCTCAGGGGCGCGGTTGCGGGCCTATTTCTGCGCGCCCCACGCCAAGTTCGACTGTCACGCGCATCGCTTCCAGTCAAGAGTTGCACCAGCACTCCGCTTTCATTACCCTTGCGGCGGAGGCTGAGATGACCAATCCACCTGAGCCGGGCTTCACACGGATACCCTATCCGCGTTCGCGCGCGTTCGTCATCGACTCGGCCCACGTCGCCAGCAACAGGCACATGATCCACGGCCTGGTTGAGTTCGACGTGACGAAGGCGCGAGCGATGCTGCGCGAACACAAGGGCCGCACCGGCGAATCCCTCTCATTCACGGCGTTCGTGCTGCACTGCGTCGGCGCGGCCGTGGCCGAGGACCGTATGGTTCACGCCTACCGCGACTGGCGCGGCCGGCTCGTCTTGTTCGACGATGTGGACATCAACACCATTGTCGAGATCGAGCTGGAGGGCCGCCGTTTCCCGTTGGCCCACGTTGTCCGCGCCACCAATCGCCGCTCCGTGCGCGAGCTGCACAACGAGATACGGTCGGTTCAGGCGAAAGGCAACCGCAACTACAACGACCGGGCCGTGCGCCTGCTGCGTTGGTACGCCCGACTGCCGGGGCCACTGCGCCGCGTAGCCTACCGGATCGGGATGGCCAGTCCCTACCGGATGAAAGCCATCGGCGGGACGGCCAGCGTGACGGCCGTCGGCATGTTCGGCGAGGGCAGCGGCTGGGGCATCCCTATTCCCCTTTACACCCTGAATCTCACCCTGGGCGGCACCGCCACGAAACCAGCGGTCATAGCTGGTCAGATTGTCCCGCGCGAGATGTTGAGTGTGACGCTGTCATTCGACCACGTCGTGGTCGATGGCGCGCCGGCGGCGCGGTTTGCGGAGCGGTTGAAGAAGCTAGTCGAGGGGGCAGCAGGACTCGACGAGATAGTATGAAATGTAGTATTGATGGTGGTATGATTATGTGTTATACTAATGGTATGACCACTATCAAAACCGCGGTTTCAATTGAGGAGGGTCTGTTCAACCAGGCAGATGAATTGGCCAAGGAAATGCAAGTTTCTCGGAGTCGCCTTTTCGCACTCGCACTGGAGAATTACGTCTCACAACATCGCAGTCGCAAGATCACTGAAATTCTCAATGAAGAGTATGCCGATGGGCCGACGGCAGAAGAATTGGAGACCCTTGAGGCTATGCGCCGCTACCAGGCAATACTTTGGAAGGATGAGCCATGGTAGATCAGGGTGATGTATACTGGATCGACATCGGTGAACCGCGAGGGTCTGAGCCGGGCTATCGTCGGCCCTACGTTGTCATCCAGAACAACACCTATAACCACGCTGCAATCAACACCGTGATTGTGTGTGCATTAACTTCCAACGTTCGCCGCTCACGCATACCCGGTAATGTATTGTTAAACGCAGGCGAAGCGGGATTGCCGAAAGCCAGTGTCGTTGTCGTCACTCAGTTGTACACAGTAGATAAACGGGACCTCATCGAAAAAATCGGCGTGGTGTCTGCGAGTCAGGTTCGACAGATTTTGCAGGGGCTTGGCGAGGTGTTAACCCCTTAGTATGTTTCAGGCCGTTACAATTCATACGGCTACTGTTCGACCCCCTCATACCCCGCCGGTGCATTCTCATGCTCCGGCACTTCCCACGTCTTGCGCCACAGTGACCCGCCGCCATCGATGCGAATCGACTCGCCAGTGATGAACGCCGCCGCCGGCGACAGCAGGAAGACGATGGCCGCGCTGACCTCGGCCTCCGTGCCCATGCGCTTGAGCGGGATGTCGCGGATGTTCTGCGCGATCATCGGCCGCACCGCCTCCGGGTAGTGCTCCAGCCCGCTGGAGGAGATGAGTCCGGGGGCCACGGCGTTGACGCGCACGCCCGCCCGCGCCCACTCGACGGCAAGCGTCTTGGTCAGGTTCTCGATGCCGGCGCGGGCCGCGGCCGAATGGGCCATACCGGGGAAGCCGCGCCACATCTCGATGAGCATGTTGACGATGGCCCCGCCGTGCGCGCCCATGTGGCGGTTGAAGGCCTCGCGGCACATCAGGAAAGTGCCGGTCAGGTTCGTCTCCACCACGGCGCGCCAGCCCTTCAGCGAGATCATCTCCGCCGGGCTGATGAACTGGCCGCCGGCGTTGTTGACTAGGCCATCCAGACCGCCGCGCTCGGCCAGCACATGCTCGAAGAGCGCCCGCACCTGCTCCTCCTCGCGAATGTTACAGACGACGTAGCCGGCGCTGCCGCCCGCGGCGCGGATTTCGCCAGCGACGCGACTCAGGTTCTCCTCCGTTCGCGCCGCCAGAACGACGTGTGCGCCCAGCGAGGCTAACTCGTGGGCGACGGCCCGGCCGATGCCCGTGCCCCCGCCAGTGACGACGTAGGTCTGCCCGGCGAAGAGGTCGGGGCGGAAGATGGAGTGGTAGGGCATGGGTAGTTGTCAGTTGTCAGTAGGGCAGTGGGTCAGTATTCAGTATCCAGTATCCAGTGTCCAGTGTTCGGTTGTGGAGCGGCTGTGGTCCGTGGTCTGTCGTCTGTCGTCAGCGGTCAGCGGTCGACAGTCGGCGGTCATTCCCACGCCACTTCGGCCGCGCGCCGGGCCAGCAGCGGGATCATCTGCTCCATGGCCGCGAAACGCGCGTCTTGCGTCTGGCCGCGGCGATAGCGGATGTAGATCTGGGCGATGATGACTGTCAGGCGGAAGAGGCCGAGGGCCTGGTAGAAGCGGATGTTGTCCACGGGCCGGCCGCTCCTGGCCTCGTAGCGGGCTACTAATTCGTCGCGGGTCAGGAAGCCCAGGTCGCCCAGGGGCATCATCGCTGTGGCTTGCAGGTAGGCGGGGTCGGCCGGCTCCGTCCAGTAGGTCAATAGCGCGCCGAGGTCGGACAGTGGGTCGCCCAGAGTGCACATATCCCAGTCGAAGATAGCCACGACGCGGCCAGGATCGTCGGCGGCCAGCATGACGTTATCGAGCTTGTAGTCATTGTGGACGAGAGAAACTGCGCCGCCAGTGGGGCAGCTGTCGCGCAGCCAGCGATAGACGCGGTCCATGTTGGTCAGGTCGGCCGTCCGCGCGCCCTGCCAGCGGCGATACCAGCCCTCGATCTGCCGCTCCAGGAAGCCCTGGGGCTTGCCCAGGTCGCCCAGGCCCAGGTCGTCGTAATCGACGGCATGGAACTCAGCCAGGGCGTCTACCAGCGCCGCGCTCATGCGGCCGGCGGCGTCGGGCTGGTCGGCGAAGATGTCGGGCATGGCGCGGCGGACCATGACGCCGTGCCGCCGCTCCATGATGAAGAACGGCGCGCCGATGACCGCGTCGTCCTCGCAAAAGAGGAAGGCCCGCGGCGCGTAGGGCAGCGCCTGCCACAGCACCGACAGGACGCGGTACTCGCGGCTCATGTCGTGGGCCGAGGCGGCCACCGGCCCAAGCGGCGGCCGGCGCAGGACGTACTCGTGCGTGCCGTAGTCGAGTAGGTAGGTCAGGTTGGCCGCGCCGCCGCCGAACTGGCTGACGGCCGGCACGTGGTCGCTGCCGGGCAGGCGGCCGGCCAGATAGCCGGCCAATCGCGCTTCGTCGAAGCGCTCGTCGGGGCGAACGTCTATTACGTCGTCCATAAGGAGTATCCAGTATCCAGTATCCAGTGTTCAGTATCCAGTGTTCAGTGTTCAACTTGGTCGTCGTTGGCTGCTTCTAAGATGAAGTATTCGACCAAGGGTTCTCGAAGGGCGGTGGGATTACAGAAGGCGGCTGACCGCGCCATTACCCCACCGAGTAAGCGCCCGATCTCCTCGCAGGCTGCGATTAGCGGGCGACCATCAGTGGCTGCAATATAACCACAATCAATGGCAATTTCCAGCCAGTGTTGTGTCTCGTACTGTTCCGCATCGGCATCTGTCAGTTTGCTGAGAAAGTGCCTTTCATAGCTCCTTTTGCCCCAGGCCTCAGCAATGTTCGCCCCAATCGCTCTGGAGGCACGACGCAACTGATCGGTCAGTGAATAGGTTTCCTCTTTTGGAAATCGCTTCGACAAGTGAAACACCTCACGCGCAAGTCGCCTTGACTTCTGATACACGACCAACTCGCGGAAGTTTTTTGCATACGGCAACCTCTCCGTCATGGCGTCCCCCACACCAAAAACAGTTTGCTCCAAAAGTTCTACAACAACTGTCCACTGAATACTGGACACTGAATACTGGACACTGTTCACTGGACACTGGTCACTGAAAACTACCCATACCTCCCCAAAATCCTCCGCGCCACGGCGCGCTTGTGGACTTCGTCGGGGCCGTCGTAGATGCGCGCGGCGCGCTCGTGGCGATACCAGAAGGCCAGCGGCGTCTCGTCGGTCATGCCCATCGCGCCATGCACCTGAATAGCCCGGTCGAGCACGTCCTGGAGCACTTTGGCCACGTGGAACTTGATCAGCGAGATGCTGTCGCGGGCGGCGTGCGCGCCGTCGCGGTCGATCTGCTGCGCCGTCTGCAAGACCAGCAGCCGCGCCGCGTCGATCTCCGCGCGGCTCTCGGCCACCCACGTCTGCACCTGGCCCATCTCGGCCAGCGGCTGGCCCGGCGCGATCTCGCGCAGCGCCGCCTGCCGGCACATCAGGTCGAAGGCCCGCTGGCAGATGCCGAGCCAGCGCATGCAATGGTGGATGCGGCCTGGCCCCAGGCGCTGCTGAGCAATGATGAAGCCCATGCCCTCCGCGCCCAGCCGGTTGCTCTGGGGCACGCGGCAGGCGTCATAGCGAATCTCGGCGTGGCTGGCCCAGCCCTGGCCGCGTTCGCCCATCACCGACGTGTTCTGTACGATCTGGAAGCCGGGCGTGTCCGTGGGCACGATGATCATGCTGGCTCGCTGGTGCTTCGGCGCGGCGGAGTCGGTTACGGCCATGACGATGGCAAAGGCGGCGCCATCGCCGCCGGTGGTGAACCACTTGTGGCCGTCAATGATGTAGTCGTCGCCGTCCGTTGTCGCCGTGGTGCTCAGCCAGGTGGGGTTAGAGCCGGCGTTCTCCGGCTCAGTCATGGAGAAGCAACTGCGGATATCGCCGTCGAGCAGCGGACGCAGGAAGCGCTCTTGCTGCGCCGGCGTGCCATACTCAATGAGAATCTCCATGTTGCCGGCGTCGGGGGCCTGGCAGTTCAGCGCGTAGTGGCCCAGG